>CAXHHS010000019.1:0-20307 GCA_964015645.1 uncultured bacterium | reverse complement strand
AATGAAACCATTAAACATCCTCCTGCTCTTTTTAGTGATTCTTGTCATCAACTGTGATGCTATAAAAGCAAACGAAACTTTACAACCAAGAAAACAAGAACAGGGCAACTCCAAAACACCTGACAAAGCAAGTGAATCCGCCGGTATTGCCAGAATGATGGAAGACGGAACCATCAAAATGATGCTGGTTATTGGCGATGCCAATGCCCCGGGATCACGCGTTATCGTAGAATACAAACAAGATGACCCGGAATATCAGGAGCTTCTTGAACACATTGGTGGTTTGAAAATTGGCGAAACCAAACCGGTTCCCCACCCCTGGCCGAAAGACAGAAAATCAACTGATGATATTAAAGTGTTTATGGAGAAAAATAACACTCGTGCCGTCTCTCGCTATAATTGAAACAACATTTACAACTGTTAACACTGAGTAAATTTATGTTGCTGATGAATCAATACCTCGCAAGCAATCGATTTGGAGTTGTGCCCGGTTTTTGATAAGTTGTTTCTTGTTATTTTTTAACAGGTAATTGATGGATTTTGCTTTATTAGTGTTCTTCAACAAAACATTAGCCCATCCCGTGCTCGATGTTATGGTGATTGGGGTAACGATTGGCATCTACTTTATTCTGCCGGGCGCTGCTATTTTCGCTTTTATGAAACAGCAGCAGCAAATTGGGCAGGCAATACTCATAGCGATTCTTATTACGTTTGTACTCTCCTGGTTCTTTCAAATATTTGCCTTAAGCCCTCGCCCGGTGGATGTTCGCTTAATTTGGCCACAACCGAATTTTCCATCTTTCCCTAGCGGCCACACTGCGGCGGCATTTGCGGTCGCAGCGGTGGTTTCACTCTCTTTCCGGCAGCTTCGGCTGCAAATTATGGTGTTTGCCGTTGCTGTTTTAATTGGCCTTAGCAGAATGTACCTGGGACTACACTTTTTTTCCGATATATTTGGCGGCGCCGTTTTAGGTGCCTCCGTGGGAGCTGCGTGTTTTGGACTATTGGTGAGCCAGGCAACCGGGTTTCAAAAATGGCGCTGGTTTTTATGGCTGCAAATAGCGATTGTTATCATTTTAACGCAAATGTCTTATTTGGATCTTCCGCCTGACCACAAGTTTGCATTTAAGCATACCGATAAAATCGCTCATTTTTTCCTGTTTGGGGCGGTCACTTTTTGGTTAAATATTTGGCTAAATGGGCGTAGGAAATCTATTCTTCAAGTAAATATTCCAATTGCCATTTTGCTACCGTTTGTGCTCGCCTTTATCGAAGAAGCGGTCCAATTTTTTTCACCCTATCGAACACTTTCGTTAACGGATTTGTTGAGCGACCTGGCCGGAATGCTTTGCTTTTGGTGGTTAAGTGAAAAATTGTTAAAATATTGGAAAGCAAATATTTACGTTGAATCGAAGACAAAACAACTTGAAACAATTAGCGAGTAAAAAGATTACAAGTGTTATCGTGTTCGAGTAATTGAACACTTCAAGACGATAACACTTGAGCATGTTAAAAGAGAGGAACGATGAATAAAAAACTGGCAACCATTATTACGATAAATTTTATGATGTTCTGCTGGACATCTGGGACTTTCGCACAATCGCCATACGAATTTAGCTGGGGAAAAGATGGTGCGATTTTCGGAACGGCAGCAATATCAGGCATCGCTGCCGGAATTATTATCTCGCAAGTAGATGCGCTAACCGAAGCGCAAATAAATGCGCTTGATCGCAATGATGTGAACGCGTTTGATCGTTCGGCAACTTTTAATTTCTCCGAAACAGCCGATGCTATCAGCGATGTAACTGCCATCGCTTGCCTGGGAATAAGTGCGGCATTGCTCACTTCCAAAAACGTTCGCAACGACTTTCGTACATTTGCAATCATGTATTCGCAAATGCTAATTTTTGCCAGTGCGCTTCCGTCAATTTCCAAAGGTCTTACAAAACGCGCCAGGCCATTTGTTTATAATGAAGACGCTCCTTTCGCAAAAAAGCTGAATAAAAGCTCTCGCCTGGCTTTTTTTTCCGGGCATACCACCAATGCGTTTGCCGGCGCAATATTTTTTGCAACAACGTTTAGTGATTATTTTCCAAAATCCAAATTTAAACCCTATATTTGGGGCGGCTCGATTGTATTGGCAAGTGTGGTTGCGGTTACACGAGTAGAAGCAGGCCGGCACTATCGAACAGATGTTATCGCCGGCGCTATTGTGGGAAGTGCAATCGGATATTTCGTTCCCCGTCTCCATCGCCGGTCAAAATTTAATGGATTATCCGTTTCTCCGCTGTATAAAGATCGCCAAATGCAGATAGGGGTTAATTATTCATTTTGATTTCTTAGTTTATTGCGTTTCAAAAGGGAGGCTTTTGTGATACGGCCGATATTGTTGTTATTATTGGTTATAGTCGTAATGTTCATTTATGAACGGGAAGTTTCTTTTTTCGCCTTTGGTGAAACAGATTCAAACCTGGAATACCTGGATCTTTATAAGATAAAAGATAAAAATGAAGGGCTAATCGAACCTTCCGGTTTGGCATTATCTCATGATGGAAATGCGCTTTGGACGGTTAGCGACAACACTGAAAAAGTTTTTAAGCTGAGCCTTGATGGTAAATTGCAAAAAAGCGAATCTTTTGAAATTACTGATAGGGATCTGGAAGGCATCGCGCTTGATGCAAGCGGAAAATTTCTGTTTGTGGTGAAAGAGGCAGAAAACGAGATTATCAAAATAAATATAGCGGAGCAAATAGAAGTAGATCGAAAACCGCTTTCCGAAATGAGCGGCTACCAGGTGATTGCGCAATACTTTCAAAACAGCCCACCGAATAAAGGATTGGAGGGCATCACCTGGAATATCGATACCGGGTCAATATTTGTTTTAAAAGAAGCGCTTCCCGGCCTGTTAATTGAAGTCTCTGCCGATTTAACTGCAATTCAAAATCATATTCTGTTGGCGGAAAGCAATGGCTTTTTTGATGCAAAAGTTTCCCCTAACAAACTCGATTTTTCCGGAATTTGCTACGACCAGGTTCGGAAACAATTTTGGATCGTCAGCGATAAAGGGCAGAAAGTGTTTTTGTTCGATCATAATCAAAACCGGGTTATTGAAAGTTTTAGCCTGGGATACCATCAAAAAAGCAAACACAAAAAAATCAAAAAGGCAGAAGGCATTGCCTTGCACCCTAACAGCAACCATCTTTTTGTCGTGAGTGACAAAGAAGCTCGCCTCTACCAATTCAGCTCCCATGAATAAACCGATAAAATTCGTAATACTGTTGGTGAATTGGCGCGGCATAAAATTCCCTGCCTTAGATAAGGAGGGGACCGATTTTCAATGCGTTCAGCGAGAAAATCAGGGGTGGTTGGAGGCGCTGATTTCGTGCAACCACCCCTGTATCGCTCGCTAAACGCGTCACGATGTTATCCCTTTTTCGAAGGGGCGGAACGGGAAAAATTTCCACTTTCCTCCACATTCCCTCCGATTTTTCTCACTTTTTTACATAAATTTTACATAAGCGTGATTTCTCCTTTACCTACCTCTCGTAAGCTGTATTTGCGAGTTATCGGTTAACCAGGGGGGATGGAAAAGAAATTCCATTCGGTAAACGATAATGAAAGCGAATTCTTAGAATTATAATTAAGTCTCGACTAAATACTCCGATTCATTTATAAGCTCGAATGGAACGATACAATGTTAGGGTTTAATAAGACGATTGCTGTAATAGTATTGATGTTCATATTTGGAGTTGGCTCAATAGCTTCTGCACAAAGCCTACATAACTTTCTAGATCAGCTAAAAGTAGGCGAATGGGTAGAAGTGGAAGGCGTCCCGCAAAATGACGCCTCGTTATTGATAGAAGAAATTAAAGTAATCTATGGCGAATTAGAAGAAGACGATTACGAAATTAATGGAATTGTCGATACGGTTTTACCGGGGGAGAAGAAAATATTTATACTCAATTTACCGGTAGTGTTCGATAAATACACTGAGTATGATGATAAGCATGATGCGATTAACGCATTTGCCGATATTAAAACCGGGAATTATGTTGAGATTGAAGGCTCTTTTTTAAGAGACAGCACTTTTCTGGCAAAAGAAATTGGGTTAAAAAAATCTAAAAAAAAGGAACAAAATATATTTGAGTGGAGAGGTAAAGTGCAGTCTGTAAACCCGGCGAATAATTCCCTTGTCATTTTAGGGCATACTGTAATTCTTACACCGGGGACAAAAATAAAATCATTTACCCGTTAAAGTACCCGAACCGGATATGGTTCGGCAAAATTAAAAATAAAAGGGAGATTAAAATGGGAGCGTTTGTATTGGATCAAAATTTAGTATCATTTTTCCTTGTGTTTATTGCGGTTGTTGTGGGTGTGCAGGCTTATTTGCAAATGAGAATTCGCAATGTATTGCAAGCCCTGACAATGAATGCCGAAACAGCCGTTCATAACATTCGAAAAATGGTACCTGTTGGTAAAAAAAGCTATCAGCACGTAGGACAAAATATCGAAGAAAAAAGCTCAACATCCTGTCAGTTTTGCGAACATCGCCTTGCTTATATTAATATTGAAAAAAGCCCTAACCTTCAAGAGGATTTTGTTTACCGCTGCGCGTTGAGAGATATTACTGTTTCTTTAGATGATTCATGTCCTTCTTTTGCCAAAGAGAAGGAGATATTTTAAAACGTTTTTATCCAAACATAAGATAGCCACCTGCAAGGGATATTGTCTTTTTAACACCTCCTCTTTTTTAGACAATATCCCTTTTTTACCTGTCCGTAGTTCGGCCTTCAGGCTGTAAAACTCTCTCCCCTCCAAAAAATCTTCTCCATCAAATTTGTGATGTATGAATTTTTTCTAAATGTGATGATTCATTTATTACGCTCATGTGAATTTTTCATTTAATACCTGTTATCATTGAAATTTTCTTTCAACGTTTATCAGCCCTTTTGATCAAAAAGCGTACTGTTGAATTTTACCGGGTTTAAAACTTGATAAACGGTGTTGCGCTTGCAAACTTCTCGGAGGTTGAGCTGTAGTGTATTAATCACGCTATATGGAGTTTTTGCCCCTATTTTACCCCGGCGTTTTGAGGTTAGCTTAAAACCTCCGTAAGGTTCAAAATTTGATAAGCATTATTTTGTTGTAATCAAAAAAGCTATTTCAGGCTTAAGAGGATATGGAAAAACTACGTATTTTAATATATAGCAGCGATAGCAGCGGGTTGGGTTATACCAGCCGTGCGGTTTGGATTGCATCGCATATTGCAGAGCATATTGAAAATACTTCGATGTTGTTGTTAACGGATTTACCGATCGCCAACCGGTTGAAATTTCCGGAGCACGTGGACTACATTCATTTACCAGGAATTCTTTCCAAAAACGATGAAACGTATGTAACACGACGTTTAAACATCGATCTTCAACATACGATGATGCTGCGGCACAAAATCACCAAAAGCACGATAAAAACATTTAAGCCACGCTTAATTATTATCGAAAGCGATCCGGCTGTGCTTCCCCGGGAAATGAAAAACACCTTTGGTTTTGTAAAGAAACGGTTTCCGGAAACCAAGATTATTTGGGGAATGCCTGACACTGTTGGCGAGCCGGAAAAAATTATCCGGCGATGGAAAGAAAAAGATGTCTATACGATTTTAGATCAAGTTTGTGATGAAATTTGGGTTCACGGTGCAAAATCCATCTTCGATTTTGCGACCGAATACCAATTACCCAAAACATTAGCAAATAGAGTTATCTACACCGGTTATATTCGCGCGCCCTATGTTACTCGCCATCGGATTCACAAAGACAAGACCAAACTCCGTTTAAAAAAACCGTTTGTACTGGTAACAGCAGGCAGCGGCAACAATGGCTTTGCGTTGATTGATAACTATCTACGATTTTTAGAACATTCCGGGGAAGCACTGCCATTTCGCAGCGTTATTGTAACCGGGCCAATGATGAAATCCCAGGAAAAACATATTTTATTAGACCGTGCGGAGAATTTACCGAATGTCATTTTTCACCGGTATAGCAAACATATTTTACAATATCTTAAATATGCTCAATTAGTTGTTTGCCATGGCGGGTTTAATCTTTTATGCGAGATATTAACCTACCGCAAAAACGCTATTTTTGTACCGAATCTTTCGGCAACAAACGAATATTTATATCGATCTCAACTTTTTAAAACGCTTGGCCTGGTAGAGCTAATTTTGCCCAACAAGCTTAGCCCGGATATTATCGGAGAAAAAGTCGCTTCGGCATTTTCGAAAGAATTTAATAGCGAGTTATTTGACTCGGTAGATATATCACAGGATGGCCTCCGGAATATTATCGAGCGAGTTAAGTTTTTGAATTCCAAAGTCGCTTTCGAAATTCGGCATACGGCTGCAAAGGCGTCATTATCTTAAAAAAATGGTATGGTATGCAAGTTTGTAGTTTATCTCGGAAAGCCGGGGTGAATTACGAGCTAATTGGTTTTACTTTTAATTGAACAGTGTCCTATTCAAGGAGGAATAGGTAATTGGAAACGAAGGATCGAGCTTACAATTTTCAGTATCCAAACGGGAAGTCCCAAAATGGCCATACACACCTTTCGCGTATGATGAATGGCCATGCGATGAATTACAAAATCCTGGATAAAAAACTCCGGGTGCTAATTTACTCGCAAGACGGTTTTGGCCTGGGACATTTAAGGCGCAACCTAAACATTACCAACCAGGTTAAAAAAATCTGCCCATCAGCATCGGTGTTGATTGTTGCCGATTCTCCCGTAGCGCCTTTTTTTGAACTGCCGCCCCAATGTGATTTTATCAAGATTCCCACTATTATAAAAATCAACCATGGAGAATGGAAGCCAAATCGCCTGTCAATGAACTCTGCCGAATTGCTCCCGGTGCGATCTGCAATGATCGAGAGCGCCGCCTTAAGCTTCCGCCCGGATTTTATCCTGGTAGACCATATGCCCCAGGGAGCATTGGGAGAATTGGACGAACCGATAAAAACTATCAAACAACATTTACCGAAGTCCAAATTGGTTTTAGGGTTACGAGACATACTGGGCGCACCGCAAGATATTGAAAAACAATGGAAAAAAGAAAACGCTTATAAAATAGCTGAAGAATATTATGATAAAATTTTAGTATACGGCAGCCCGGATATGTACGAAACACCGGTAGAATATAATTTTTCCGAAGCGTTATTGGAAAAAGTGCAATACTGCGGATATGTTTGCCAGGGATATGCAAAAAATCCACTTAGCAATCGCCGACTGCAAGGTCTTATTCCTCCAAACGGCACCCCATTAATACTTGTTACCGGCGGCGGTGGCCATGATGCCAGCCGGTTTATGGATGCGTTTCTGGATGCTGTGCGCCAGCTAAAAAACCATGTTCCATTTAGAGCCGTAATTTCTACCGGGCCGTTTATGACCCAGGGACAAATCCGCACCTTGCGGCAAAAATCCAATGGCTTGCCAGTTCGGGTGGCTGCTTTGGGTAAAGATGCAATCCATTTTATGCTGCGTTCCGACCTGCTTATTTCCATGGCTGGTTATAACACCACCAGCGAGTTAATGCGATTTCGCAAAAATGCCATTATCATTCCCCGGCCTGGCCCCAGTGCCGAGCAGACCATTCGCAGCAATATTTTTCGAGACCGGGAGCTGGCTGCCTCCATTCACCTGAATGATTTAACCGCAGACTCCCTGGCGAATACAATAGCGGAACGGCTTCGCAGCGGGGTGAGTATTCGAGAGGAAATGCTGCCGGATTTGCGAGGCGCTTATAATGCGGCATATTCAATTTTAACGACATAGAAGGAAACACATAAAGAATGAATCTTAAACTCAACAAAGCGGAAAAGGTGATTGCCTTTATCCTAAAAGGCTATCCCCGGCTTTCCGAGACATTTATTCTGAACGAAATACTCTTATTGGAAAAACTCGGATTCAAACTTCACATTTTTGCGATGCGCAATCCCGGTGAGTCCAAAATTCACGATAACGTTCACAAGGTTAAAGCCCCGGTTGCCTACATCCCTGATTATTTTTGGCAACACTTTTTTCCATTTATCATCAGCCATATCCGATTATTGATAAAAACGCCCCGAAAGTATTTTCCGCCATTTTGCTTTGCCGCCTGGCGAAGTATCCGGTTGTGGAACTCCGCAGCCATTAAACGATTTTCCCAGGCGGTTTACTTTACGGATCGCTGTTTACCGGGTGCGAACATCGCTTTTTTTTATGCCCACTTTAGCCACGATCCCACAACCATGACGTATTTTGCATCCCGGCTCACCGGCATCGATTACGGCATTAGCGCCCATGCAAAAGACATTTACTTGCAGGATTCGGCATTTCTGAACCGGAAAGTTGCCCGGGCGCAGTTTGTTACCACCTGCACCGGTTTTAATGCGGATTTTCTTAAAAAGGCTGTCGAATCCACTACCCCGATCATGCGCTGTTATCACGGCATCAATCTTGATGTATACCGGTTTCGCGGTAAAAAGCCGTTCAACGATACGCCGCAAATTTTATCGGTTGGCCGCCTGGTTCCTAAAAAGGGGTTTCCGGTGTTGTTAAATGCGTTAAAAACACTGAAAGAAAAAGGCCAAAAATTTCACCATACCATTATTGGAAGCGGGCCATTAAAGGGAGCGCTTAAAGCGCAAATCTCCCGCCTGGGGTTAAGCGATTGTGTAACATTGCATCCGGAAATGTCGCAGCAGGAGCTACACCAGCATTATCAAACAGCAGATGTATTTGCCCTGGCTTGCGAGGTGCAGGACGACGGCGACCGCGATGGCATCCCCAACGTAATTGTAGAAGCAATGGCAACCGGTATACCGGTAATCGCCACCCGGATTTCCGGTATACCGGAGTGTGTGGAAGACGGCGTTTCCGGCATCCTGGTGGAACAGCGGGATTCGCAAGCATTTGCGGAGGGACTGCTCAAACTCCTTATCAACCCGGAAATTGCCCAACAATACGCTGTTGCCGGTAGGAAAAAAGTCGAGCAACTTTTCGACAACACCCGCAATGTAAAAATGATCGGAGACGTTTTGCACAGAGCGCTTCATAATGGTAAAGGATTAAAAACCGTAAAATATGATGCTAATAGAGGTATCACAGAAATGGCCGTTACGCGGACGTGATGTTTAATAGGCAGTAGGCAATTTTTTGCCTATTGCCTACTCGCCTACTGCCTACTTATCAAAATCTTACAAGGAGGTAAGATATGTATTCGGCAATGACTGCCATTCCCGAAATTCGGGAAGAGATTGATCCGATGGAAGTTGCAACCGATGCGGATCAAATGAAATCGATCTTTCATCAAATGATGCTGTATCGCTACGGAAAAGACATCGAAATCCAAAATTTAACCATAGATGTACTTCGCAGCCGCAATAAACGCTGTGTATTGCGGTATCGCATAAACGCAACCAACTTCTCCGACGGCAGCGCTATCGAATGGCGCACGATTGGAAAAGTATATCGCGCGGAATCGGCGGAAAAAGGATACGATAATATGGTGAAATTGTGGGAAAACGGATTTTCCCGCGACTCGCAAGATAACATCAGTATGCCGGAGCCGCTAGATTTTTTGCCGCAGATACATATGCTTTTCCAGGAAGAAGTTCCCGGCGAAGCGCTCCGGGTGCTGGTCAAACAATCGCCGGATACTCGTTATTTCAAATTGTTAGCGCGAGCTTTGGCAAAACTGCACCAATGCCCGATAACGCTGGCGAAAAAATTTACCGTAAAAGACCACCTGCTGCGCTGCCATCCCAAGCACCCGTTTTTGCAATTGGCATTGCCGGAACTATCATCGAAAATCGAGTATATCGTTAGCCAATCCTACAAACTCGAAAAGGCCTTTGGCGATGTTGGCTACACGGCCTTCCACGGTGACTTTCACTTAGGGCAGGTGCATGTCGAAAACGATCTCGTTTGGCTCATCGATTTTGATACCCTTAGCTATGGCGATCCCGCAGCAGACCTCGGCAATATGTTAGTTTTTCTAAAAGGCAAAGCGCAGCGACGACCGGAATTTAACGACTGTATGGATACATTTTTGGATGCGTATTTCGCGGTTATGGATGGCAAAATTGCCGAGCGAATTCCGCTTTACGAAGCCTTAACCCACCTCCGCCGTGCCTGTAAACGCCTCCGCCTGCAAGAAGACGGCTGGGAAAAAAAAGCAACGGCGATGATAAACGAGGGAGTTGTGGCGATTGATAAAATAAAAGGAGTTTTATAACCTTTGAGTAAACTGATCCGCTTTGAAAATCTCCGGGAAGGACAATCCATTAAAGTTGAAGGAAAATACTGCAAAAATGGAAAATTTATCGCCGTCGAAATAAATCTGCGTCCCCCGGAAAACAATGATGTGATTATCGGCATGATTGAAAAAGTAGACCGGCAAAATCAACGCCTGCGAATTTTTGGGAATGATTTTTTTCTAAAAAACGGAATCGAAATCCGGGATTTGAATTACAATCGCACCGGCATCGATGCCTTAGATTCGCAAGCTATGGTAAAGTTAAAAGGAAAATATACCGCTTTCGAAGGATTTGTCACAGAGAAGCTAAAGTTGCAAGAAACCTTAGCCTTCAACATCGACAAGTTGAAAGGGAAAATTGAAAAAATTGACCGGGAGGCCGGAACGCTCAAAATCAATGGCATTACGATTTCCGTAAACGATCAAACGACCATCGAAGGAGATTAAGTCGCGATGGAAGATGCGAAGTTACCGGCACTGGCACAAGCGTTAAATCGTGATGGAGTGCGAGCAGATTTAAGTTCCCTTTTGAATGAAGATTCAAATGGCAACCGGCAACTATCAAGTGAATTTCGGCAGCGAGTTTTGAAGCATAAACCCGGTAAACACTGCGTTATCCAATACTGGCTAAAATCTACCAACGGTTCTCCGCAGGAAAAAACGGTTATCGGAAAGTTGTATCGCGATAATCGCGGCGAAAAACGCTATTCCGATATGAAAATGCTTTGGCAAACTGCCCGGCGAACGAATCTCAACTGTCTGGAATTCGGAATGCCAAAACCGCTGGCATTTTTAGAATCGCTCGGAATGGTGGTTCAAGAAGTTGTACCGGGAAAATTGTTTTTTGAATTTACAGCGAATAATGATCTTTCAAAAGCTGTTGCTCTCATCGCTAAAAATTTAGCGGTGTTGCACCGTCTGCCGGTTTCCCGAGGTGAACCAAAATTGATAGCACAGCACATTGAAAAATACTGTCGCCCCGGCCCGGAGAAGCTAAAAGCCGCTTACCCGGAATTGGCGGAAAAAGTCGAGCGCATTTTGAGTGCACTAAACACAGCGCAGCCGTTGCAAACCGCCCCGCTTTGCCCGGCGCATGGCGACCTGGGGTTAGCGCAAATTTTTATGCACGATACTCGCGCTTACTTCATCGACTTTGATGGTTTTTGCCAAACTCATCCGGCGCTCGATGCCGGTAATTTTTTGATAGCGCTAAAAACCTATCATCAATCACGATTTGCAGAATTAGAAAAAACGTTCATCAACAGTTACCTGGAGATCAATTCTCCCGAAATGCTCAATGGCCTTCAATTTTACAAAGCCTTCGCCTACCTGCGCCGGGCGACGATCTGTTTTCGGAAGTATCAGCAGCAAGATCGAAAGGAAAAAATTGAAACGCTGTTGAATGCGAGCATTATTGAAATCGAAAATGACAAATTGATGATTTAAAAAATTAACAAAATTCCCCGCCTTACAAAGGCTACTCTCTGCACACAAGTCGGAAAAGGAGAATTCCGAGGCTGAGAGCACCCAAATTAACTCACCCCCCGGCCCCTCTCTTGCAAAGAGAGGGGAGAAAAGCCCCCTTCTCTTTGCAAGAGAAGGGGGTTTGGGGGATGAGTTCGAAGAAAAACTGGCGCTTCTCCCTCCTGCTGGATTTGTGTGCAGAGAGTAGCTTACAAAGGAGGGGAATTTTTGACAGGATCAAAACTCTGAAACCAAGATGTCTAAAAAAGCAAAATCAAAACTAAAACCAAAAACCTTATTTCGCATTTACAAAACCTTTGGCCGCCATTATAAACCATACTGGAAAATAATTACCGCCAGTATGATATGCCTGTTTATTACCATTGGTTTGACGGTGCTGGTGCCCTGGCCGTTAAAGATCATTATCGATTACATTGTCTTAAAAGAGCCGCTACCCGCTACCTTGCTGTTTCTGCAGCCAATATTAGAAGCCAATCCCATGCTGTTGTTGATTTGGATGGCGGTTTCCATTGTGCTGCTGGCAGTGCTGGAAGCAATTTTTTCTTACATGAATAAATTCTGGATTTCCAGCACCGGCGACCGCATGAATGCCGATATTCGCGAGCGGGTTTTTGCCCACTTGCAGCGGCTTTCACTGTCTTTCCATGAATCATCCAAATCCGGTGATATTATTTACATGCTAACATCCGATATACCAAAGCTAAAAGATGTTCTCATCAGCTTTCCGCAAGATCTACTCTTTCGCATGGGCACTTTTTTGAGCGCAGTTGTCATTATGCTAACGCTCGATTGGCGATTGGGGCTTATTGCCGTTAGTGTTATTCCGTTGCTCTATCTCAGCACCTGGTACTTCGGCAACAAAATGAATAAGGCCATGAAAGTCGCCCGCAAAAAAGAAGGGGAAGTCGCCTCTATCATTAACGAAAATATCTCGGCGATGGCCCTGGTACAAGCGTATGGCCGGGAAGAAAGCGAGCGCGAACGCTTTAACCAACAAAACCAGGCCAGCTTAAAATACAAATTAAAAACGCTTTTATACTCCAAAACCTATGGCCGGGTTAGCGACTTTGTGGTCATCCTTACTAACGCCGCGGTGCTCTATGCCGGCGGGCGCTACGCGCTAGATAACGCCATTCTTCCCGGAACACTGGTCGTGTTCGTCGCCTACCTCCGGGAGATTTTTGGCATCGTGAACAAATTCAGCGATATGTTTTTAAAACTCGCTACCTCTCAGGTCTCTTGCGAACGGCTGGTGGAATTGGTCGAAACCGACATCGTGTTGCAAGATCGCCCGAATGCCAAACCATTAGCCACAGTAAAAGGCAACATTGAATTTAAAGATGTCTGCTTTGCGTATAAAGATGGCCGGAATGTGCTGGAAAACCTCAATTTTAAAATCAACGCTGGCGAAACGATTGCCTTAATCGGCCATAGCGGGGCCGGAAAGTCGACCTTGATCAGTTTGTTGTTGCGCTTTTACGATCCACAAAACGGCAGTATCCTGATTGATGGCCAGGATGTTCGCAACTACACGTTAAAATCGCTGCGCGACCAGGTAACCATTTTATTGCAGGATGCCCAACTCTTTCAAATATCCGTGCGAAAAAACATTGCTTTCGGAAAAAAAGACGCCGCTGAAGAAGAAATTGTTCAAGCATCAAAACGTGCCGAAGCGCATAATTTTATTATAGATATGCCGCAAGGTTACGACACAAAAATGCTGGAAAGCGGCACTAACTTATCCGGGGGGCAACGGCAGCGTATCAACATTGCCCGGGCAATTATTCGCGACAAACCGGTTGTCATCCTGGATGAACCCAACACCGGTTTGGATGCTCAATCAGAAGCAAAAGTGAACGAAGCGATCGATCATTTGACCGCAGGCAAAACCACGTTTATCATCGCGCACCGCTATTCCAGCATCGCCAATGCCGATAAAATTTTGCTGTTGGAAGACGGCCAATTGGCGCATCTCGGCACCCACACGGAATTAATGGCCAATAGCGAAAAATACCGGGAGTTTTACGAACTGCAATTCGGAAAACAGGAAATTTTGGAAATTGCGTGAGAGAATTTTAGTGAATTTGAAAAGATTGATTGGCTAAAAATTCCCCTCCTTGAAAAAGGCGGAGAATTCTGGATAATCACAAAAATTTTATGGATTAAAATAACGGATTAACCAACTGTTCCACGGAAGGAGCAATGCAAGGAAGCATTACAGAAACCGCTAATTTCGGGCAGCGTACCGGGAAGCAGCGCAAACGGAAAAATCGTAAAAAGCAGCGGGAAAAATTCAGCTATAAAACCCTGTTTAGAACATTCAGGGTATTTGGGTATCTTTACAAAACCTATTGGAAACCGCTGGCAGCAACCTATATCGGATTGTTGTTAACGGTTGCGATTGCACTGTTGCTGCCCTGGCCGCTTAAATTAATTTTAGACCATGTCATCCTTAGCCAGCCGTTTCCACCGGAGGCAGCCTTTTTAATTGAGCGGATTGGCGCGGAACCATTAATGTTGTTAGCCGCATTGGTTGCGGCTTACATCGTTTTGTACCTGGCAGATAGCCTGTTCTCCTATCTCTATCGCTACGGTTTAATTATCTCCGGCGAAAAAATGGCCGCCGATATTCGCTATCGCATTTTCGAGCATTTGCAGCGGCTGTCGCTCACCTTTCACAATACCTCCCAATCCGGCGATTTGGTTTATCGCCTGACCTTCGATATAAACCACATTAAAGTCGTGCTGGTCGATTTGCCCAATGTATTAGTGTATCGTATCGTAATGGCGGTCGCTCACCTTGTGTTGATGGCATTTTTGGACTGGCGGCTGTCATTAATCGCTGCCAGCATCTTGCCGATTTTGTATTACTACAACCAGCGGTTTGGCAGCGGTATCGAAAAAGCCACCAAAAAGAAACGTAAAAAAGAGAGCAGCGTCAGCAACCTGGTATCGGAAAATATTACCGCGATGGCGCTGGTACAGGCTTATGGGCGGGAAGACACTCAACAAGAACGATTCTCGAAAGAAAACCGTAAGAGCATGGATTCCGGAATTAAGGCCATGCGTCTCTCCAAAATTTTTAAACGCTTAAACGATATACTCATTGCTACCGGCACCAGCGGCGTTGCGCTCTACGGCGGAATGCTGGCCCTGCAGGGTGATATTTTACCGGGAACCCTGGTATTATTTGTTGCCTACCTCCGCAACATTTACAAGCCAATCAAAAAATTTGCGTCAATGATGTTACAAATTGCCAAAGCACAAGTATCGTGCGAACGCCTGCTGGAATTGGTGGACTGCGATATGGTAATGGAAGACGCCCCGAAAGCCAAACCGCTCAAAAACGTTGCCGGAAAAATCGAGTTTAAAGATGTCAACTTTGGCTATCACATCGAAATACCCGTCTTAAAAAATATCAATTTTGATGTCAAGCCCGGCGAAACCATTGCCCTCGTCGGTCATAGTGGCAGTGGAAAATCGACCTTGATCAGTTTGCTGATGCGCTTTTACGATCCCCAGCAAGGGAAAATTTTGGTCGACGGAAAAGATATTCGCAACATCACCCTTAAATCGCTGCGGGAGCAGATTACCATTTTGATGCAGGAAGCCCAATTGTTCAATAAAACCGTCGCCGAAAATATCGGATTTGGCAAAATCGGCGCGGCGGAAAACGAGATTATTCGGGCAGCCAAACGCGCCCAGGCGCATCAATTTATTTCCGATATGCCGGAAGGATACCAAACTATGATTTCCGAAGATGGGGAGAATCTCTCCGGCGGCCAAAAACAACGCATCAACATTGCCCGTGCCATGATTCGTAATACGCCGATCCTGATTCTCGATGAACCGGCAACCGCGCTTGATGCCAAATCCGAAGCACAGGTTCATAAAGCATTGGAGGCGCTGACAAAGGGCAAAACAACCTTCATCATCGCTCATAAGTTTTCCACCATCGCCCACGCGGATAAAATTTTGGTGCTGGATAACGGCAATCTCGCCGGGTTTGGCAAACACGATCAGCTGCTTAAATCCTGCAAACCCTATCGCAATTTATATGAAATCCAATTTGGCGAGTTTTCCCAAGCGCTTGCGACCATAAACGGCACAAAAAATGGCGGCCATCAACCTGCTGAAATAACCGCCGCAACGGAAGGAGAAAAACAGAACTGATATTAGAATTATAGACAAAATCCCTAAGGATTGTGCGAAAATAGCCTACCAATTCATAATATTTTGGCGAATTGGTGTATTATAAAATTCCCCTCCTTAGACAAGGAGGGGACCGGTTTTCGACGCGTTTAGCGAGAAAATCAGGGGTGGTTGGATAAGGTCTGCGTTTTCAAACCACCCCTGCATCGTTCGCTGAACGCTTCACGATGCTGTCCCCTCCTTATCTAAGGCGGGGAATTTTGAAAATATGAATAACTAAGATTTTTTTAACAAGGATGTTAAATATGGCAAATTTATCAAATATTCCGGCAGAATGCGAACTTCCGCAATTGCACGAAATTGTTGATGATAAAAAATTATCAGATAAAATAGAATACCACCTGTCAATTACAGGTAGCAATATCACCAAAATAACGGATTGCAAAATTAATCACCTGTATTACAAACCGGGTGGTGATTGCCGCCTGTTGCTAACGGCAAATTTTCAACAACCGGGCAACGGTTCGAATGTGCAGCAACTGTTTTTCGGAAGAGTGTTTCAACCGGGGCAAGCGAAAAAAGAATTCGAATATCTTCGGTTGGAGGAGCTTTCGCCGCCGCAATATGGCCCGCCGGCGATGCTGATTCCGGAGTGGGAAACCGTTTTATGGGCGTTTCCCAACGACCCGAAATTACCGGGGTTGTCACAACTCATCAATACTGAAAAAACATTGGCGGCAATGCGAAAATCGCCGCAGGATTTCGGGTTAAAAATGACGCCGGTATCGCTTACCGCAATGCAAACAAAATATGTGCCCGGCCGCCGCTGCGGGTTTATTTATGATGCCGCCTTCGATAAACAAAATGGTAACGGTGCGCCGGAGAAATTTTCGGTATACGGCAAAGCCTATCAGCAGGAGGAAGGCCGAAAAGCCTACGCCATTATGAAACAAATTTGGGAAAGCGATGCCGCCCAATCCGGTGATTTGCTGCTGCCCCAACCATACCAATTCGATGAAAAACAGTCTATCATTTGGCAGGAAGTTGTGCCGGGTCGCCCATTGGCAAAAATCGCCGGTGATTTGGATAACTTACCGGAAATTGCTTCGGAAATCGGGAGGCGGCTGGCGGCCTTCCATAATACGCAATTGGATTTACCGCAGTTAATGACGCTGAATTTTCAAATCGAAGATCTGCGGTTTTCGGTAGAAAAAATCAATCAAACCTTTCCGGAATATGCGGATGATTGCAATGCCATCGCCAAAAAAATGTACGATGCTGCGGAACGCCTGGAAGATTGCTCGTTAACACTGGTTCACGCCTCCTTCAAATTCAGCCATATTTTTATTACCAATCGTGGCGTCGTCTTTATCGATTTTGACAACGCCAATCTCGGCGATCCCGGCTACGATATCGGGCGTTTTATCGCCCATCTCTATAAAATGAAAGCGAACGGAAAAGTTGCTGCGGAAACAGCAGAGGCTGCTGTTACAAACTTTTGCAACGCCTACAACCGGGCAGCAACACAACCGCTTTCTCAGCAACGAATAAATTGGTTTGCTGCCAGCCACCTAATTGGCAGCCAGGTTTACAAAGCCGTAAAACGGATGAATGCGAAAGCCGTGAGCAAACTGTTAGCGGACGCCCGGCGGCTTTGCTATGAAGAATAGATTTAAAATTCCCCCTTCGAAAGGGGTTAGAGGGATGTCATAATGTCTCTTGGTTTGTAAAATTCTATAGTTAGAGAAACGTTACTGACATCCCCCTTAGTCCCCCTTCGAAGGGGGAGCCAACAAAGGAATCAACAACCACGGATGGAATGAAATGCCCAGAATTGACGAAATGCCATATGACCCGCAACTACCACAGTTAAACACGGTTACGGATACGGCTACGATGCGGGAGGTTTTTCAGGAACAATTGCCGGGATTTGCAGAGAACCGGCTGCTTATAAACCGTTTAAAATTAATCCAGTTTAGTTACAATCCCGGTAAACGGTGCAGCGTGGGATACTTGCTGGCGGTTCGAGATATTATTGAGGATAAAGAAGGCCACCAAATATTTTTCGGGGTGATGAAACCGGAAAGCAACATTCGAGAGCGGCTGGCAAACGCGATTCACGATGACCTTGTTGAGCCGGAATTCGGCCCCCCGGTATTTGCGCTGCCGCAATTGGATATGGTGTTGTGGGGATTTCCCAACGACGCTCATATGAAGCAGCTTCCCCTGATGATCGACAACACCGCATTTGCTGAAACTCTTCAACAGCATTGGGATTGTTTTCGTTTATCGCCGGAAGTTCAACTCAAAAATACTTTTACTGAGGTGGTGAAATACGTCCCTCAAAGCCGCTGCACGCTGCGCCATAAGCTACATTTAAGTAATAGCAGCGATTTGATTATCTACAGCAAAACATTTGCAACCCGGAATTTTAGCAAACGCACATACCTTACCATGCAAGCCCTTTGGAATGCCACGCGCAATCACACCAATGAGATGTATATTCCCGAACCGTTTTTTTATAAAACGGAGACCAATACCATCTTCATGCGTGGGGTTAGCGGCGAAAATCTCGATTCGCATTTGGATAAAATCGATTTGCCCTCTGCCGTTGCCGGAATCGGTTCCGGTTTAGCAAGAATTCACCGCTGCGAGGTTGAAGATTTGCCGGTTCAAAACGATCACATTGCGGTTGCAAAGTTAGCGCAGGCAGAAACGTTTTTAAGTAAATCCGACGCTGCGTTTAAACCGCGGGTTGAGGCAATTACGGAAGATTTGCTCAAACGCTATCACAATCTGACACCGGTTGAACCAACGCCAATTCACGGCGCATTTCGGTTATCTCAATTGCTCCTGGTAAATGGCAACTTTGTGCTAATCGATTTTGATGATTTTTTGATGGCGAATCCTATTTTAGACATCACCAGCTTTATCGGCCATTTGCTTTATTTGACCTTAAAGGGCAAGCTACCGGCAGAAGAATGTTATGTCGCAATTCCCCGATTTTGCCAGGCGTATGAAAAACAGGCTTCCCGGAAGCTGCCGGAAGACCAGCTTATTTGGCACACGGCGGCGCAGCTGGTTAGCAAGCAAGCTAAAAAATGTGTGCGCCTGGGTAAAAAAGATTATCATAAAACCGTCAATCGTTTGTTTGATATGGCGGAAGGGATTTTAGGCGGGGAAATTAAGTTGAATTAAACGCCAATAAAAATTCCCCTCCTTAGACAAGGAGGGGATCGATTTTCGACGCGTCCAGCGAGAAAATCAGGGGTGGTTGGATGAGGTCCGCGTTTTCAACCACCCCTGCATCGTTCGCTAAACGCGTCACGATGCTGTCCCCTCCTTTGTAAGGCGGGGAATTTGGTTAAATAATTTGTCAGAGTATTTAAAATCAGAGATAATCGCAATGAAACCAATGATTTACGACAAAAATTTTTCACACTTGAACCGGGCAACAGATCCCCGGGCGATGGCCGTTGCATTCGATAAATTTTTCGAGCGGGAATACCCCGATTTAGAACTCACAGTGGAGTGTTGCGAAATCAATCGTGTTTATCATAAACCCGGCAAAAAATGCGACATTACCTACCAGGTGTTTGGAAATGATGGTCAGCGACAATCCTATACGCAATGGTTTTATGGCGTTATGTTCAAAGATGGCGAGAAAAAATTTCCGAATCTTGAAACGATGCCGGAAAACTGGCCGGGATGCGGTCACTGGAAACCCTTCAGCATTCTCCCGGAAATGAATATGGCACTCTACGCGTTTCCTTATAACCGCAAAATGCCCTATCTCTCGCAGCTATTGGATAAGGAATTTATCAAGGGAAAGATTGAATCCAATCTAGATGGGTTTGGATTACAAAAGGCCTGGCAATGTCAGGAAATTGATATTGAAAAACTCAAATACCGTCACGGAAAAAGCTGCGTTTTACGCTATCATACGGTTTTGCAAAATGAGGCCGGGAAACGGCTTCCTATTTCGTTCTTTAGCAAAACGTATGCTACCGGTTTAAGCAAATACGTGTACGATGCCCTGTCCGCCATTTGCCAGCAAACGGTGCAACAAAGTAACGTGTTAAATATCCCGCAGCCAATTGCGCACATTGATGAAACGAATACCCTGTGGCAGCAAGAATGGAAAGGGAAATCGCTGCGCAGCTTTGGTGAAGAATTTGGTTGGGGAGGGTTTTTAGCATCCGATTTGATCCCGAAAATCGCGCAAATGCTGGCGGAGTTACACTGCTTAAATGTTCCGAATATTTCCCTGGATTCCGGGCCGTCGATTGAGGATGTATTAACGGAGGCAAGCGATAAAGCTTGCCTCCGTTAATACCTGTCTCTTATACACATCTGACGCTGCCGACGAGCTTCTTGGTGTA
>CAXHHS010000018.1:0-20312 GCA_964015645.1 uncultured bacterium | reverse complement strand
CAGCGCTAGACCGCCTTATGACATTTGTGAATTAGCGCATCGCTGCGGCGCAAACTTCAGTTGCCGGGTATTTGCCGGAAATAACCTGGCAGATACGCTGGAAAAGGCTATTCTTACCAAAGGGTTCTCTGCGGTAGAGATTGTCGAGATGTGCCCCTCGCACGGCGTTAAAAAAGTAAAAGAACTGCGGCAACTGTCGGATAATGGGGAAGTGAAGTTAAGAAATAACCGGCCGGCACAAAAAGCTCAACGGCATCAGGGCGCTTCATTGTTTGATGTGCTGCCGCAGATTGAAAGTAAATTTAACGCTCAATTACCCTCTCGCCTGGAAATCATCATCGCCGGTTCTGCTGGCGAAGGGATACAATCTGCCGGCGATCTTCTCGCTGCCGCCGGTATATCCGCAGGACTTTTGGCGACCAAAAAGGGAGAATACCCGATTACAGTCGGAACCGGCTTTTCCCTAGCGGAAATAATTTTTTCCCGTGAGAATATCTATTATACCGGTATCGAAACTCCCGATGTGATGTTCATCTTATCGGAAGATGGCTATAAAAAGGCCGGAAACCGGATTGGGAAAGACACGTTGCTGGTCGTGGATAGCAAATTAAACATTTCTTTAGATAATGAAACGATAACCGGTAATTTCCGGGAGATTGCTGGCAAAAAGGGAGCCGCATTGTGTGCAATTGCAGCCTGGCTTAACCACCAAAAAATGATTCCCCCAGAGGCGCTGATTGAGGCAGCCCAAGTGCATAAGCATTCCGGCAAACTCCTTTTAGCGATCAAAAGTGTTGGATGACAACAAGGAATAATGATAGTGCTAAGCGAATTATGCTTTTCTAAAACAGGCTTCGACTCCGCTTAGCCTGACTGTGCATCGATCCGTTATAGTGAGCGGAGTCGAACTATGGCACTTGCCAGCCTTATTTGTTTAACACTACCGAAATAACATACCGTTAATCCCGATTTTTGAAGAAGAAACCGCTTTCGGCTATTCTAAAATTTAATAAAAGCGCCATATTCTTACCAAACGCCACAAATTCGCCTTTTAGCTAATACATTATCACCACTATAGTTACATCCTTCTTGTATGAGCTATTGGCCGGATTTTGGCACTTTTCACCCATCCAGCCACACTCCAAAATATCGCCTAACAATTTGTTTTTAAAGGATATAAACTTCTTCGATAACCTGGCAAGGCTTTTGTTTTAATATTTACAGGTGAAAAGAATGGTTAATCGCTGTAACGCATAGGACTGACAATGAATTGGAGAGAAGAATATAAACCTTTTTTGTGGATATCAGGCTTTTTTCTGCTCGCATATTTTATGCCGGTGGGGAATGCCCGCTTCAATCAAGCCATTCTTGAAGCATTTGCGCTGGTAAAATGGTATGCACAAGAGCATGTGTTGCTCTGCCTGGTACCGGCCTTTTTTATTGCCGGGGTTATTTCGGTATTTGTCAGCCAGGCAGCGGTCATCAAATATTTTGGCGCAGCGGCAAAAAAGTGGCTCTCTTACCTGATCGCTTCCGTTTCCGGGGCAATTTTGGCGGTTTGTTCCTGTACGGTGTTGCCGCTTTTTTCGGGCATCCACAAACGCGGGGCGGGATTAGGGCCGGCAATCGCTTTTCTGTACTCCGGCCCGGCAATCAACATCTTAGCCATTATCCTGACCGCTCGAATCCTGGGGTTGGAACTGGGCATTGCACGAATAGTGGGCGCAGTTTTATTCAGCCTGGTTATCGGGTTAAGCATGCATTTTATCTACCGAAAAGAAGAAGCCAATAAAGCTGCCGGGCAATTATCAATGCCGGAACCGGAAGAAGTCCGGCCGTTGTGGCAAACCGCGTTTCATTTTTTTGTATTGGTAGCAATTCTCGTATTCGCCAACTGGGGAAAACCGGATGCCACAACGGGAATATGGCGTTTAATTTACACATACAAATGGCAAGTTACCGCTTTGTTCGGAATATTACTGATCTTTTCGCTTCATTATATTGTCAAGGTCAAACTTATCTATGTTCTGTTAGCCGCCTTACCGGTTATTTTAGCAGCATTTCTTTTTCCAGAAAATCCGTTAATCCCATTCACTGTTGCGGTGGTTATGCTTAGTATTATCATTTCCGTAACGCCGGGTGAACCGCAGGCGTGGATGGCCTCGTCATGGGATTTTACCAGGCAGATTATGCCGCTTTTGGGCGCCGGGGTCCTGGTTGCCGGATTTTTGCTCGGCACACCGGAAGGCGGCCAGGGCGCCATTCCCAACCGGTGGATATCCGGCCTGGTTGGTGGAAATTCTCTCTCTGCGAATCTCTTTGCTTCAGTCGTCGGCGCGTTTATGTATTTCGCGACATTAACAGAAGTGCCTATTCTCCAGGGATTAATCAACAGCGGTATGGGAAAAGGCCCGGCGCTCGCTCTTTTATTGGCCGGCCCGGCGCTTTCTTTACCGAATATGCTGGTGATTCGGAGTGTTATCGGAACACAAAAAACATTGGTTTATGTCGCATTGGTAGTGATTATGGCCACCATCAGCGGTCTTGTTTATGGCTCAATTTATTTTTAGACAGGATGTCCAGGATAAGCGAGATGAAAAAACAAATTGGAATATTTGATAAAAATAAGGAGAACGAATCATGCTAACCATTCAAGTTGCCGGAACGGGCTGCCCCAATTGCCAAAAGTTAGAAGCGATGTGTAGAGAAGTCGTCGCTGAAAACGGCATTGAAGCCCAAATCGAAAAAATTACTGATATGAACAAGTTCGTTGAATTAGGCGTGATGCTAACGCCGGGATTGCTGCTGAATGGCAAATTGAAAAGCAGCGGTAAAATTCCCACCAAAAGCACTTTAGTTCACTGGATAAAGGAGTCTGTTGGAGAGGATTAGAAAACGAGCAGATAACTCAAACTATCGGCAATTCTATTTCAAATAGAAAGGAGACATATCATGTCACTGTTAAAATTCAAAATCAAAGCTAAAAGCGAAAATCCGACCAGGACACTGGTCGAAACCAGGGGATTTAAACTGGTATTGGCCGAACCGGACAGCCTAGGCGGAACGAATGCCGGCCCCAACCCGGTAGAATATGAATTGGCCGCTTTTTCCGGTTGCATTACGGTGATGGGCCACCTGATTGCCAAGGAGATGGGATTCGAACTAAGAGGGCTTGAAGCCGAGATTGAAGGCGATCTCAACCCGGGAAGGTTTTCCGGGAAATCGATGAAAGAAAGAGCCGGTTTCCAAGAAATCCGGGTAAACATCAAACCGGATGCCGATGCCGATGCGGAAACGCTGAAAAAATGGGTTATGGCAATTGAAGAAAGATGTCCTGTTAGCGACAACCTTGCCCACGCGACCCCCATTAAAGTAGCAGCAACCAATGGAAAAGCCGTCGTAGAACCACTGAGTGTCGCTTGATGAAGTTGTAAGGGAGTAAAAGACCTTCCAGATTTATTGGCATAGGCCACTGGAAGGTCTGTTATGTAGTGGGTCATGGTAAATTAAAATTGAATGTGGTGGAGAATAAAAAATGAGCATCACCCAATTCGCGATAGAGAAAAACCGGGTGACCATTACAGCGTTGATTGTTATTATCCTCGGCGGTATAAGCGCCTATTTCAACATGCCCCAGGATGAAGACCCCGGTTTTACCATTCGTACCGCGGTGGTCATCACCTATTTCCCCGGCGCCAGCCCGGAACGGGTCGAAAATCTGGTAACCGATAAATTGGAAAAAGTAATCCAGCAAATCCCGGAACTGGACTATATTTCCAGCGAATCGCGAACCGGCATGTCGATTGTTTATGTCAACATCAAAGAACGTTACAAGAAAATGCGTCCCATTTGGGATGACCTCCGGCGGAAAGTAGAAAGCGCAACCAATGAGCTTCCCACTGGAATTATCGGCCCATTTATCAACGATGATTTTGGAGATGTTTTCGGCATTGTTTTATCGATTACCGGGGAAGGCTTCTCCGAAGCAGAAATGAAGGATATTGCCGAAGATATTCGCGATGAATTGCTCCATCTCGATGAGGTTGCCAAAGTCGATATTTACGGCGCCCAGGAAGAGCGCATCTTTGTGGAATTTAACAACGCCCAACTGGCAGAACTCGGCCTGTCGCCGATGCACCTTCAAGCTTTTTTGGAAGGGCAAAATATCATTATCCCCGGTGGAGATATCGAAGTGGGCCACGAACGCATTGTTTTAGAACCTTCCGGTAATTTTGAAAACCTGGAAGATATTAAGCATACCGTTATTCGTTTGCCGCGCAATATTGATATGGCTTCTTTAAGAGAATTGGTAAGCGGGTATATTGATCTACCGCGCGGCAATGATGTAGTGTATTTAGGAGATTTGGCGACCGTCAAACGCGGATATGTTGATCCGCCGCAGACAAAAATGCGCTTTAATGGCATCCCGGCGTTAAGCCTGGCGGTTTCCCTGCGAGAAGGCGGAAACATTATCACCCTGGGAGAAGAGGTCAAAGCGCTGGTAGAGCGTTTGCAAAACCAGCTTTTCATCGGTATCGATCTGCATATTCTCTATTTTCAACCATGGGAAGTATCCAAAATTATCGATGATTTCATCGGGAATTTGATACAAGCGGTGCTGTTAGTTATTTTTGTACTATTGGTCAGCCTGGGATGGCGTACCGGTTTGCTAGTATCTATTTTGATTCCGGCAACCATTGTGATGGCTTTTCTAATCATGCCCTTTTTTGATATTGGCGTCAACCAAATGTCCCTGGCAGCTTTGCTAATTGCTTTGGGAATGCTGGTGGACAGCTCTATTGTGATGTCAGAGTCGATTATGGTGCAGATGCAGAACGGTAAAAAATCGCTGCGAGCAGCTATTGATTCCGCTAAAGAATTGCGCCGTCCTTTGTTGATCTCTGCACTAACGACTTCGGCAGCATTTTTACCGATTTCCCTGGCAAAATCGGCGGTCGGCGAATATCTCGGTTCGATTGCATTGATGTTGGCCATTACCCTTTTAAGCGCATGGATGCTGGCCTTAACACTGATACCATTGCTCTGTGTCACCTTTATGAAGGTTAAGTCCACCCGGAAGGAGGAGCAATATGGCTCAAAATTTTATGCCTGGTTTCGCACCCTTCTCCTGACTGTATTGCGGCACCCGGGAAGAACAGTTAGCGGGGTTATTCTTGTTTTTGCGCTGGCCATTTTCGCCTTACAATGGATTCCCCAAAAGTTCTTCCCGGATTCCGATCGTACTGTCGTTAGCCTCGAATTAGAGCTGCCCCCGGGGTCCGCAATTGAATACACCGAAGAAGTTATCGAGGAGGTCGAAAATTATATTCAAAATACGCTGATGGTGGATTCAGCCCGCAGCGAAGGGGTGGTACATTTTGGAAGTTTTATCGGCCAGGGGGCGCCGCGCTATATATTGCCTTATAGCCCGGAACAGGTTCGACCGGAATATGCCTACATGCTTATTTACACCTCCTCCTACGCAACCAATCAAGATGTTATCTCCGCTTTGGAAATATATTGCCGCTCTCAATTTCCCGATCTAGAAGCAATTGCAAAGGTTTTACCAATGGGAATACCGGCAGATCCGGTTGAAGTACGGATTTCCGGTAAAGATCCGGATAAATTATATGCGATTGTGGATCAAGTAAAAGAAAAACTCCGCAACACCCCCGGCACAAAACACATCGGTGATGATTGGGGAGCTAAAATCAAAAAGATTCAAGTGAATATCAGCGAAACACGGGCGCGACGGGCCGGTTTGAGCAACCAGGATGTGGCTGTTTCGCTGCAAACCATGCTGAGCGGCTTTGAAACCACTCAATACCGGGAAGACGATAAAGTCATTCCGATTACCCTGCGTTCTGTAGCAGCAGACCGGCAGGATATTGGCAAATTGGAAAGTTTGAACATCTATTCTCAGCTTACCGGGGCTTCCGTACCGCTAAAGCAGGTAGCAGATATTGAATTAGAATGGCAACCGTCCAAAATACTTCGCCGAAACCGCTACAAAACGATTTCTGTTAGCAGTGAATTAGAAGAAGGTTATACCGCTTTTGAGATTAACCGGCACCTAATCCCCTGGCTGGAAACGCAGCAACAGCAATGGGGATTAGGATATCGTTATGAAATCGGCGGCGAACAGGAAGAATCCGGTAAAGCAAATAATTCGATTTTCGAGCAATTGCCGATTGCGGGATTGGTGATCCTGCTGCTCCTGATGTTACAGTTCAACTCCTTTCGGAAAACCACGCTCTTGCTCTTAACCATCCCACTGGGGTTTATCGGTGTGACCATCGGGCTACTGGTAACGAGTTCTTACTTTGGGTTTATGACCCTGCTGGGGTTGGTTTCGCTTTCTGGCATCGTATTGCAAAATGGAAATGTTTTGTTAGAGCGTATTAAGATTGAAATGGAGAAAAACGGACATTCCCCGGTACAGGCGATTGTGGAAGCTACCCAACGGCGCCTGCGCCCGATTCTTTTGACAGCGACAACAACTATCGGTGGCTTGCTTCCCTTGTGGTTGGGCGGTGGGCCGCTTTGGGAACCAATGGCAATTGCGATTATCTTCGGGCTTTTGGTTGCAACCCTTACTACCTTGCTGGTTTTTCCCGCCGGCTATTCACTTTTTTATCGAATTCGGTTCAAGGAGTTTAGTTATTCAAAAAACGGCCAAACTAAAATTGAAGAGAGCGCATTGATAACCAATTCGAATTTTAAGGAACAAATGAAATGAAACATTCCACGAAAGAAAAAATTGTGTCGGCTGCGATTGATTTATTTGCCCAATATGGCAAACATGGCGCCACAACCGCACAAATAACGAAAGCAGCCGGTATCAACAAAGCCGCGGTATGTTATTATTTTCATGGTAAAGACAACCTGTATCGCCTGGTTTTAAAAACAGTCATCCTGCATTTCCTTACAACTTTCGAGCGTGAAGTGTTTAGAAATATCCATGAACACAATGTGGAAATTCGTTCGGCAGTGATTCGGGTGTTTTCCGACTATTTTCAGAACCACCCGAAGTTTATCAAACTATTGCATTGGGAATTGGCCGGCGGGGGAAAGGAATTGCAGCTGCTGCATCAGCAAATCGCAGATTCGAAAAATTTTCGGCAGCTATCGAACACCATTGCGATTATGTGGCATATCAATCATAACGGAAATGATGACACCGTGGCAAAGGTTGAGTTTGTCAAGTTTTTGGGAACCATACTGGTTTACCCGCTTTTGCAACCCGTAATAGAGTTGATATTTGGTATCGACAAAAATGAAAAGGAAACATTTTTCAAGGCTTTCATTAGTCAATAGAAAGGATAAATCATGGACTCAGTAGATTGGTTTGGGCTTATTATAGGAGTATGGGCGGTGATAGTGCTCATTGCCCTGTTTATCAAAATGCACCGGCAGAAATAAGGAGAATTATCATGAAAATGATTTATGCAAACATCGACGAAATGATGCAGCCAGCCGTGCTTGCATTATTGAAGAAGCTCGATGTTCATGACTATGAAATTTTCAAACGAGTGACAGGGGAAGCGCCCGGTGGACAGCGATTTATGGATAATTCTATTTGGCCGGGTTATCACATTTGCTTATTGATACCCTTTCGGGATGATGAAAAAGCGCGTATCATTCTACAGCAATTCAAAGAAATGAATAAAACAGCGCATCATTCATTCGAAAAGGTCGCTTGTTGTGTCTGGAAAATTGATGAGTATTTTTACGAATAATTACTTCATCAATTTTTCCGGGATTATTGTATGCGTTTTCGAAATTTTAGAGAGCTCAATCCTAAGATCACCAGACCAAATATCGATAAGGCTAAGACCTCATTCCAAAGAAACTGAATGGAACTCCCTTTCAAAAAGATTTCCCGTAAGATGATGATGAAGTAGCGCATCGGGTCAAGATAGGTTAGTTTTTGAATGATGCCCGGCATATTTTCAATCGGGAAAAAGAAACCGGACATGAAGATCAGGAATATCATAAAGAACCAGGCCACAAACATGGCTTGCTGTTGGGTATTCGTCACTGTAGAAATGAAAATCCCCAACCCTAAGGTTGTAAGAAGATAAAGGGCTGCCAGACTGAAGAGCAGTAGGAGGTTGCCGGCCACCGTTAGCTGAAACACAACAAACGCCACAACTAACATAATGGTCAGCTCAAAGAAACCAAGAATGAGAAAGGGCAAAACTTTCCCCAAAATTAATTGCCAGGTTTTAATGGGCGTTACCATTAACTGTTCCAGGGTGCCAATTTCTTTTTCCCTCACCAACCCCATGGATGTTAAAAATATAGTGACCAACGAAAGCAGCAGGGCAATAAGACCGGGAACCATGTAATTTTTGCTTTCCAGATCCAGGTTGTACCACATCCGGGTTCGCGGCTCAACAACCATTCCCAGGATTTTAGGAAAAGAAGTCGGGAAAGCCTGGCTGGAATAAACGATCTCCGAATTAAAATCAACCAGAACCCCCTGTGCATATCCAAGTGCAATACCGGCAGTGTTCCCGTCCATACCATCCACAATGACTTGTATTTGCGGGCGGCGTTTGCGCGCCAGGTTTTGGGAAAAGTCTTGGGGAATGACAAGAACCATTTGAGCATTCCATTCATCAACCTGTTTGCGATAGTGGGACAGGCGATTACTGTAGCTCACTACCGAGAAGTAGGGATTATTTTCAAACCTGCGCCCGATCTCCCTGCTGATTGCGCTATTGTCATAATCGGCAATAATGGTTCTAATATTTTTGACATCGGTGGTGATGGCAAAGCCTAATACAATCATTTGAACAATCGGGGCAAAAAAGATGATCGCTACCATGGACTTATCGCGAAAAATCTGGCGGAATTCTTTTTGAATCAGATATAAAATCTGCTTCATTATCACACCTCAAGGGTCGTTTTAAATTTTTTGACGCTGATCATCATCAGCCCGACTCCCATGGCCAACAACACCGAAATTTCCGGAAGGAGTTGCGTAAAGGTATTCCCTTTCAGCATAATGCCACGAATAATTACTAAAAAATATCGTGCCGGTACCGCATATGATATTACTTGCAAAACTTTCGGTAAACTCGACAGGGGGAAAATAAAACCGGACAGCATGATAGACGGAAGTAAAGTAGCGACCAATGCGATCATCATAGCTACCTGCTGGGTTTTGGCTTTGGTTGAAATCAGCAATCCCAGGCTTAAGGCCAAAAAGATAAATATTAAAGATGCAAATAGTAAAAAAACCAGGCTGCCGGTAAAGGGAACATCAAAAACGAGGTTTGCCAAAGTCAGGATGATAACCAAATCCACAAAAGCGAGGAAGATGTACGGAATCACTTTTCCGATGATAATCTCAAACGGCCGGATCGGGGACACCAATATTTGCTCCAATGTGCCGGTTTCTTTTTCCCGTACCACCGCAACGCTTGTTAATATAGCTGAGATCATTATCAATATTATCGTTGCCAAACCGGGCACAAAAAAGTAGGCGCTTTTTAAGGCCGGGTTATACCAAATGGTTGGCTCAATATCAAACCCCGCGGGTGGTGTTTTTTTAGCGTTGAACGACTGAAATATTACATTTGAGTAATTCCGTATCGCCTGGGCGGCATTGGGATCACTGGCATCAATGAGCACCTGCACATTGGTTCGATGTTGGCGATACAGTTCTTGGGAAAAATCCGGTCCAATTATCAATATCATGCGAGCATCCCGTTTGGAAAAGAATGATTCCAATTGTGATACCGGCCCGGAGAAATGCCACACCGTAAAAAATTCGCTCCCTTCAAACGCACGGATTAATTCATTGCTGGTAGGGCTTTTATCATGATCTAGAACAATCATATCGATATCTTGGATTTCCATGTTTATGGCAAAACCAAACAAAAACAGCATAAACGTCGGCAACAGAATAATGATCACCAGGGTCCGGAAATCCCGGGAAATATGAATGAATTCTTTGCGGATAATCGGTACTATTTTGGCGCTCATCATGGCCTGTCTCACTTATCTACTAAATGAATAAACACCTCTTGCATAGAAGGCTTGCCATATTGCTGTTTTAGCGCTTTCGGTGTATCAAGGGCGATGATCTCTCCCCGGTACATAATGGAGACACGGCTGCAATATTCCGCTTCATCCATGTAATGGGTGGTCACAAATACGGTTTTACCTGCATTGGCAAGGCGGTAAATCAAACCCCAGAAATTTCGGCGGGCTTCCGGGTCTACGCCACTGGTTGGTTCATCGAGAAAGACAATTTTTGGATCGTGCAACAGCGCGCAGCCCAATGCCAGGCGTTGCTTATAGCCTAATGGCATATCGCCGGTCATACTATCCGCTCTGGTGCTTAATCCCAGTTCGGCAAGCAGTTGGCGGCGCTTTGCCTTTAAAGTAGCCCGGTTAAGACCATATACCCCGGCGTAAAACTCGATGTTCTCCGCTAGTGTCAGGTCATTGTACAGGGAAAATTTTTGGCTCATATACCCGATGTTTTGTTTGATCTTCTCGGTCTCTTTCCAGATATCAAATCCTGCCACTGTGCCGCTGCCGCCGGATGGCAGCAGCAAACCGCACAACATACGGATGGCAGTGGTTTTACCGGCGCCATTGGCTCCCAAAAATCCAAATATTTCTCCTTCTTCAACCTCAAGATTGATGTTTTTAACAGCCTGAAAGGAGCCAAACCGTTTCTCCAGACCCTCGGTGTAAACAGCGTAAGTATTCAAGGGGCAGCCTCCTGCATTTTCATCAATGCCAAAAAAGTATCTTCGATGCCGGGCGGTCTCTTTTTGATGCCGGTGATGGGAACCGGGGCGTTTTTCTGCAATTGTTTGAGTTGAATTTCATCAGGCGCTTCGGCGAAACTGACATGCAAGCGATCTCCGAAAATTTGCACAGAAATTGCATTGGTTGCGGTTTGGAAATAATTGGCAAGCGTCTGCATTTGCGAAGCACTAATATCATATAGATGATGCGGAAAGTGGTTGGGTAAATTTTCAGGTTTACCCAACGCCAGTATGCTTCCCCGGTGCATAAAAGCGACACGGTCGCATAAACCGGCTTCATCCATATACGGCGTAGATACCATGATGGTGACGCCATCTCGACGCAGTAGACGCAGAAATTCCCAGAACTCCCGGCGTGAAACCGGATCAACCCCGGTAGTCGGTTCATCCAGAATCAGGATTTGGGGAGTGTGGATTAAGGTGCAGGAAAGGGCTAATTTTTGTTTCATGCCCCCGGAAAGGGCAGCGGCCAGGCGGTTTTTAAAGGGTTCCAGTTTGCTGAATTGATAGAGTTGCGCCATGCGCTCCTCTTTTTCATGCTTTGCCACGCCGAACAAATCGGCAAAAAAGTTCAGGTTTTGTTGAACGGATAGATCCGGATACAAAGAAAAACGCTGTGGCATATATCCGAGTATCGATCGAATGTAAGCGATTTCCGTTCGAACATCTTTCCCATCGATATACATTTCACCCGCCTCACAACTCAACAGCGTACATAACGTGCGCATAGTGGTGGTTTTACCGGCGCCATCCGGCCCGATAAGGCCAAACAATTCCCCAGGTTCAACTGCCAAGGTTACATCTGCCACTGCCGATGTACTGCCGTAATGTTTACTGAAATTTCGAATTTCAATCATAATTTACCGCGACCTCAACAGGCATGCCGTGTTTTAACACTTTGTTAGGGTTATCCACGTTCACTTTTACGGCATAAACCAGAGCCGTTCGGCCTTCCTCGGTTAAAATGTTTTTGGGCGTAAATTCGGCCCGCGGGCTGATCCAAGCCACAGTGCCGGTTAGTGATTCGTCGGTACCGTCAATGCGAATTTCGGCTGCCTGTCCAACCCGGATTTTGGGCAAGGTGATTTCCGAGACATAAACCTTTATCCACATTTTGTTCAAATTAATCATTTCGACGATGGCGGCATTGGTCGGAATCGTTTCCCCGTATTCATAATACTTTGTGGTAATCGTGCCCGATAATGGGGCAATGATGGTCGCATCCTTTATCTGCCGCTGTAATAATTTCCCCTGCGCTTCCAGGCTTTTTTGCCGGGCCTCAACGAGCTTTAAGTTTTGCCGGGCATTTTGCAGTTCGATCTCCCCGGCATCGTAAGCTGTTTTCAAATCGTCCAGGGCCTGCCTGGAAGCGGAGTTATTCTGATAAAGGCCCTTGTACCGCTGGTATTTCGTGTTTATGTGGTTGAATTCCGTTTTAGCCTTTTCCAGGATATTTATATTGATCCGGCGTTGCACGTTTAATTCTTCCAACGCGGCCTGAATCTGTTCCGATTGAAAAACCAGCTTCTCCGTATCAACCACCGCAATAACCCGGTTTGCTTCAATATCATCCCCTTCTTCAACTTGCATGTTTAAAATGTATCCGCCAGTTTGAGCGGAAACTTTGACGGTGGTGCCTTCCATCACCCCGCTGGCGATAAATTTTCCGGAGTTGTTATTTCCGCAACCCGCCATAATTCCGGTAGCAAGAACGACAATTGACAATCGCTTCCAATACATCGGTTTCTCCTTTTTAAATATCTTCGCTAATGGATCCCGTGGCTTTTTTTAGATCGGCAAGCGATATGTAATATTTTATCAACGCTTGCTTTGTTTTTAGCTCGGCGCGGGTGAGATCAGATTCAGCAGTAACGAAATCGTTTGTGGAAGCGATGCCTTCCCGGTGCTGAACAGCAATGATGCGGTAACGCTCTCTCTCCTGCGCTTCCAGCTCCTGTGCCAGAGACAATTCCCGCCGGCTAAAATTTAAGTGCTCCACGCTTTCCTCAATCTCATAGTCAATCGTCTGCAGGAGCTCTCTCTCCGCAAGAGAAAGCCGTTCATATTCGACCCGGTATTCTTCAACCTTATTCCGATCTCCTCGCCAGCGCCATAAATTCCAATGCAGGTTGATGCCCAGGGAATAATAGTCCATCCAGTTATTGTTTACCGGGTCCAAACCCGGCTTGGCATAATGGAAATTTGCATGAGCGAATACGGAGGGGAAATAATTCGAGCGGTAAAATTTCTGTTGGATTTTAGCCCCGTTTTTGGCCAATCGCAAAGAGTTAAGCTCCGGCCGCTTTTCCAGCGCTTGAGATTTTAAATGGGCTAAATCGAGGATCAATTCATTGTTACTCGATGGGGGCTGTAATTCAATTTCTACAATCGGCCGCACCCGCTCCAGGTCTAATATTCTCGCTATTTGCAAAGTTGTAAGTCTCTTGGCTAACAAAACATCTTGCAGTTCGATTCTTACTGCTAAAGCTTGATTGTAAACCTGTAATGTGTCGAAAGCCATCACCTGGGCAGCGTTAAACAAATTGAGAACATTTTCAAGTTGAACGTCCAGGCGTTTCAGGCTCTCTCCCAGCGTGCGTTCTTGTTTGGATAAACTCTGGAATTGATAAAAAATAAGGTATACCCGGTGATAAATCTCATTGGATAAAATGTCAAATTTCACTTGTTCATTGAGCCTGGCATCTTTGGCCAAATCCACCTGCGATTGAAGCCGGAACCCGGTAAAGATCGGTTGTTGAACACTCAGCCGTACTTCCGAACGATCGTGGCCGCCCAGTTCAACACGCCTGTCCATCATACCAATGGTTTGGCTCAGGTCGATTTCATTGATTTCCGATAAATAATCAGCGGAGAACGACAAATTGAGTGTTGGCAGAAGATTCGCTTTTTGCACCCGTTCTTCCAAAATGGCGATTCTCCGGCTTTCCTGCTGCTGTTGTAATTTTAAATTATTCTGCCTGGCCAGGCGCAGGGCATCCTTCAGGTCGAGCGGCACTTGCGGAAATCCGTTTTCGGATATCAAAAAATTGGCTCCTACCAGTAGCAAGAAAAAGCGAATGGCTATTTTTTCTATGCGTTTCATAAAGTCTGTACTCCTATTTATCCGGTTATAATATTTTGATATATTCAAGCTTTGTGCCAGGGTGTAAAAGCCCTTCGGTGCATCGTCCAATTCGTTTAGAATAATAAGTTTATGTAAAAAAAATTACTTAGCTGATCATTCATTATAAGTGCCATTTTTTTGCCAGCCGCCACATTTTAACCGGCTATTTTAACTTAATGTTCTTTATATCTTTAACAAATCGGAAAGCACATTTTCATTTATTCAGTTGCACTTTCATCAAAAATTCGTTTTCATTTTTGATGCTTTTAAGTTATGGGAAAATAGAAGGTTACGCTCAGCCCAAAATCTGGCACCAATTTTGATATTATTACAATTAGAGATTATAAAACGGAGAGTTGATGATGCCTGCAAACAATACTGTCTAATTACAAAATAATCAACAGGAGGATTGTATCATGTCAGTTCAGGAGAACAAAGACATTATCCGTCGCTTTTATGAGAAACTTAATTCCGGGGATCCCATTGCAGCCGTTGATATGTATTTAGCCGAGGAATTCGTCGGCCACAATGCCTGGGAAAATCGAGAGGGTTTTAAAAAGGTTGTCACTGCACTTAAGGCGGCCTACCCGGACACTCAAAACTGTATCGAAGACATTATCGCAGAGGATAACAATGTGGCCGTTCGCCTTACAATTAATGGAAGGCAGAAGTCTATTTCCGCGATTGTTGTCTATCGTATTGAAAATGGAAAAATTGTAGAGCAGTGGGCGCACAGCGACTCCTTTTTTTAACGGAGAAAGCAATGGATGATATAAAAAAGAACTATCCTGAAAAAATTTTATCGGAAGATCAGATATTCAAACATATCCATCGTGGTAACCGGATATTTATAGGCACCGGCTGCGGCGAACCGCAATACCTGGTTCACGCGCTCCTGAATTTTGTCGAGTCTCACCCAAAAGCGTTTTTTGATGCAGAGGTATTTCATATCTCGGCATTTGGCGTGGCGCCCTATATGGATGAAAAATTTAAACCGTATTTTCGCCATAATTTTTTCTATGTTGGGGACAACATTCGCGAAGCAGTGAACAAAGGGAGTGCAGACTACACACCGGTATTTTCATCGAAAATTCCCGAGTTATTTTCCCGGCGATTGATACCGGCGGATGTAGCGTTAATCCAAACCTCGCCGCCGGATAAGCTGGGCAATATGAGCCTGGGCGTGAGCGTAGACATCGTGAGAGCAGCGGTGCAGGCAGCAAAGCTGGTTATCGCTCAGGTCAATTCTCACATGCCGCGGGTGCATGGCGATACGTTTATCCACATTAATGAAATTGATTTCATCGTTCCGTATGATGAACCGTTGCTGGAGTACCACCCGGGAGCGGATCCGGAAATTTCCCAACGGATCGGAAAATATGTTTCCCGCCTTATTCAGGATGGCGATACGATTCAAGTGGGTGTCAGCCGGATGCTCAATTCGGTTTTATATAATCTTACTGATAAAAAACACCTCGGTGTCCACACGGAGTTACTCACCGATGGCATCGTAGAGCTTATGAAACAAGGGGTGATTGATAACTCGCAAAAAACGCTTAACCCGGGAAAAACGGTAGCGACTTTCTGCATGGGCAGCAAAAAAACGTATGAATATTTGCACGATAACCCGGCGATTGATTTTAGAACGGTTGAGTATACCAATAACCCGATGGTGATTGCCCGGCATGATAACATGACCGCAATTAACAATGCCCTGGAAATCGATCTTACCGGTCAGGCCACTTCGGAATCTATTGGTAAACTGTTCTACCGGGGAATTGGGGGGCAGGCGGATTTTATGAGAGGGGCATTAATGGCCAAAAACGGTAAGACCATCCTGGCCTTAAAATCGACAGCAAAGAATGAGACGATATCGAAAATTGTGCCGTTTTTACCGGAAGGCGCCGGCGTTACGTTCAATCGCGGCGACATTCACTACGTGGTTACCGAATATGGTATTGCCTATCTTCACGGAAAAAGTATCCGCGAACGGGCGATGGAACTAATCGCCATCGCGCACCCGAAATTCCGGCCCTGGCTCATCGATGAGGCGAGAACAAACAACCTAATTTATAAAGATCAAATTTTCGTTCCCGGGGAGGAAGGAGAATACCCGGAAGATTTGGAAACACATCGTACTACGAAAAAGAATTTACCTATTTTGCTAAGGCCGGTCAAAATCTCTGATGAACCGTTGTTAAAAGATTTTTTCTACAGCCTTTCAGATCAAAGCCTGTTCTATCGATTTTTTCATAACCCGCAAAAATTTTCTCATGAAATGTTACAGAAATTCGTAGCGATCGATTACACCAAATTCATGATTATTCTGGCAACAACCAAGGAAGCGGAGAAAGAGAAAGTAATTGGCATCGCGCAGTATGCTATCAATGAAAAAAATCATACCGCAGATGCTGCTTTTGCGGTGCGGGATGATTATCAAAGCCAGGGCATCGGTCGGGAATTGCTGGCTTACTTGGCGTATTTGGCCCGAAAGAATGGCTTATTAGGGTTTACAGCATCGGTGTTAGGGGACAATAAAGCCATGCTTCATCTTTTTAAATCAATGGATTTTGATACGGAAATACATTGGGAGCAAGGCACTTGTGAGTTGCGGATGATGTTTACTGGATTAGGGTAGAGAAGTTAGCAGGGTAGTGAATTTGCGAGTGTTTTCTAAAAAGCCCGGGTGAAATGTTTTCTCGACTATAGATGTTACCTTACAATACATCAAACTCAATCTCCGGTGGGAAAACGGTAATAATACCGGGTCCTAAGGCAGTAAAAGTAAGAGGAACATTTGCTATATTAGCTGCGGAAGGCTGGCTTGAAATGAACTGGTTTACCGCCGAAGCTAAATTGAAAATTCTTGTGTTTCCATTTTGAGTTGTTTGATTTAGCGCAGGCTGAATTACATTTTCCTGTATGGAAAGCGTCAACGGCGGCTGGTTTTCTTCTCGGTTGCTCCTGGAAATTAACGCTAGTAGCGCCTGAATTTCGGCGTGTATCTTTTTTTCTTTCCATCCGCCATTGTTTCCCGGCTGTTCTAATATTTTAATCGCTGCATCGCCCGGTTTTGTTATCCAAATTGCCTGGCCGCTAACAGCTTTAACCACTATCCAATAGCGAAGTTGGGAAGAAAGAATTGTGGAATCGGTAAATTTTAGCGACTTCCAGCCAGGCTTTCCAGCTTGTGGTAAGCGAATAACGCCTTCGCCTAAAATTTTGCCGGAGGGTATTCCTTGCCAATCTTCTTGCAGCGTTACCGATAATTCCGTGCCGCTTGCAAGTGCAATTAACCCCAGCGCTATGCCGCTTACAGGTTTTGCTTTTCCAACTGTAATTTCTTTGGCAACCCAACCATTAACACCAAGATGTATGCCTGTAGCGGAAGATAAGTCCGCTTGCGAAAAGACACCGGCTTCCTCAACAGGCAAAGGGCGGTTTGGCCCAAAGCTTTCGACAATCTTTATCGTGGCAGATGTAACAGTCGCATTTCCGGGAAAGGGGATGGAGATATTTCTCTGGGTAACTTCGCCCTCCGGAAACCGCAGCGTTTGTTTTTGGGCCTTTTTTTCCTCCTGCGCATCAACGGTTTTTCCCGCAAGAGAAATGACCGGGTTGAGGTTGTGGTTGAAAGTAATATTGAAATCCGAAATAGCAACCTTGCAAGGTGCATCCGATTCCAGCACGAGGGCGATTTCTACATGATCCGGTAAAGCAGCAGAACTATCTGCTGCTGATTCTTGCGACGAATTTAAACCTGCAAAAAAAGCATCCAAATAACGCTGTAATTCCAGGGCAAAGCCATTTTCGGGATTGGGATTAATTTCAACCGGTTCCCGGAAAAAAAATACCGGGTTTTCCAAATCTGCCGGGTTGGCAATCCCGATACGAGGGCCGGCGGGAAAACTACGAACCTTCAATTCGCTCAACTTGCTAAAAGGTAATGCCTGGGGAATGTCTGCGAGTTTATATTTAATTGCAAACCGCTGGGCAACAAAATCTTTGGAAGCAAGAGAACCCCCATTATTTCTTGTAATCGTCGGATCTGGCGTTAACACGTTTCCGTCAACCCGGAAGAATTCAATTTTGTTCTGGTTATTCGCTCCCGTTGGCGAGGCAAGCGGTGCTTTCAAGATTTGCTGGGGCGCTTTCAGGGTAATGATTGCGTGCTGGCTCGTTTCATCCGCATCAGCGAAAAGGGAGGGATTTCCGGCATTTCGGGCATTGTAATCGAGTGATAAAAAATTGGCGTCCAAAACGGTCGTTTGTTCATCAATCGATATGCCATCGATTGCGACGCCGGCCGCCAAACTCCCCAAAGGAAAGCGAAAATATAATATTTGCCGAAACGGGCGATGCAGCGGCGGCCCGGCCCCGGTTGTAATCTGCCAGGTTTTTTCGGCAATCTCCAACGTGCCGTTTGGAACGGTAGAAACCTTGTTAATATTCATACTATTTTACCCCGACCCGGATTTTAAACTATCAATCGTTCTTTGTATTTCTCCTACCCGGGAATTAAAGGTGCCTACATTTATTTTGGTTCTCAGCGAACCGTTCACATTGGTTTGAAATTCGGTAAAAGTGCTGTTATCAACCTTTCCACCAATCTCTGTCGTTAGCTGGTCTATTCGGCTATTTAATACATTCACATTTTCGGCGACTAATTGCCCGATGCCGGTATCGAAGGTTTGCTGTATTTCCAATCGCGTTTGCAGTAACCCGGCAAACACTCTGGGTTCCACAGCGGCAAGGGTATTCGCCGTTGTTTCCAGCGATGGGAAAATTGCAAAACGGGTTTCTATGGGCAATTTTTTTAGCCCTGCTCCCAGGAAGTTTGCGATAGAGGCCTCTATCGTTTTTCGCCGGAAGTGATCGCCAACTAATCCAATGTTTCGTGAGGCAAAATTCCGAATGATCGCCTGTAATCCTTTTAGTAAACGATTCGTTTCTTTTGATCCATCGGTAATAAAGTCTAATTGATTTATAAGAGCTTCTTCAGCTTCTGACAATGCCATATAGGTTTGTAACCAGGGGCTAAGCCAATCCCTAATTTTTAAAGGCAGCGCCGTTGTATTTTGGGAGGAAGAATTTATGGCTTGATTAACACCGGCCTCCCGCGTAAATGCAAACACCGTTGCGTTTAAAAACGTCCAGGCATTCAGGTGGTCGCGAGTATTAACGGTCTTCAGTATTTTACTGCCAAACTTCTGAAAATAAATATCAACGGCCTGTCGAAAGGCGTGATTGGCTTCCCAGAGATATTGTCGCACCAGTTCCTGTAATTCCGCTTCCGTATCGCGGGGAGTCACTGCCTCCCCATTTAACAATCGCAGCATCGATTCCAATGCGTTCTGCTGGTTTTTTCGTAAATTTTCTACGGTGGGGGGAAGCAGCGTTACAACGGCCTTTCCATTCGTATCAGTTCGGGTTGTGACGGTGCTATCTTCCTGCAATTCAAATCCATTACCTACTTGTAAGATTCCCCAGGAGGTTGTAAACGTAACCGGAACATTGGAGCGGGGGCCAAAATGATCAAAGGCTTGCGCCGTAATCGTTACCGGCTCTCCTAAAAACGGCTGATGTTTATCCGCCTGCAATGAAATTTGCAGTTGCTCCTCAAGCGTTGTTTTTAGTGCCTGAACCATTTTGCGGAGCGTTCGCACTTCTTCCGCCAATGTTATTTCCGATTTAATAGGCAATTTTTATTCCTCTCCTATTATCCGCCAATCTTTTCCGACCACAGGAGATCTACTCTATTCTGTGTTTCCTTAAATGTATTTTCATCCAAACCGATAACGCCTTTTATTTGGTCCCGGACAACATTGACATCCTGGCGCATCGTAATACCATTTTTCTCTACTACTTTCATCCGGCCCTCAAATTGAGTATTGGTATTCAATACTTCTTGAACCGTTTTTTCTTGCCCGGCAACCTTTCCTTCGGTAATATCCAAACGTGCTTCCATAGCACCGGCCCGGGTATCCACTGCTCCAATGTCAATTTGCGCCTGGCTTACATCATTTTGCATTGTTACAATTTGTGTACTTAAGGCTTCGTTTGCTTGCCGGGCTTCCGTTTCAAAAGCGCCCAAATTTTCTATGGTATTATCCACTCGTGCATTTACTAACGTAAGATCATTCTCGAATCCCTGTTGAGCGATTTCAAACGCACCCATCCTCTCGTTTATGCCGGTAAATCCGGCATTGGTATCGACGCGCTGGCTTTCAACATCTGCGGCTATGGTATTTATTTCGCTTTCAAAGCCTGCCAGCACTTGCCCGCCACTGCTAACGTCGATGGATAATCCGGCTGTGATTCTAAAGGGATTGCCCTGCCCGGTAAGCCCTAATGCAACATTTTCCGCATTCAAAAATAGCTGCTGGTTATTAACC
>CAXHHS010000017.1:0-20454 GCA_964015645.1 uncultured bacterium | reverse complement strand
GCGATGCAATGGAGTCTCGTGGGCTCGGAGATGTGTATAAGAGACAGACCGTAAGCTGAAAGCCCTCACCAACCAGAGCAGCGGGCAATTCATTCTCTCCATCCGCCTCCAGCGCGCTGCCGATCTCTTAAAACAAAACGCCGCTACCGTCAGCGAAATCGCCTACCAAACCGGCTTTAACAATCCCAGCTACTTCGCCCGCTGTTTTAAAAAGCAGTTTGGGTGCTCGCCAACGGAATTCGGCAGTTGAATGGTTGGATAGCTGGATAGCTAAATGGGTGGATAGCTGGATGGTTAATCACAATTCGCTCATTTTAGAGCGAATCTATCATACGTCTAATTCTTTAAGCCTCAACGAGGCAAAATGTAAAAGCGAAGGGCAACGCCCTGGAAAAATAATTATAAATTTCGAAAAGCCCCAACGGGGCGAAATAGAATATCAACAAAGCCCTATTTAATCCCATACATACCGTTCATCATACTCAACGTTATATTTCTTCAAAAACTCAATATACTCTTGCTGAAATGTTTTCCTGCGATGGTGTTTTTTCTGATCGGCAATATATCTTTTTAATGCCTCTCTTGGTGGAAAAATGTATTTCGCCCCGTTGGGGCTAGTTTCTAAATATTTCTATAATTCCTCCAGGGCGTTGCCCTTCGCTTTTATACTCTGCCCCGTTGGGGCTTATACTATTATAAATTATCTGTAATATAACGATCGAATTCCTCTCTCGATAATATAACAATTTAGCCATTTTACAATGAATATTCCCAAAAATGCAACACCAGTACTAGCTTTTGCAACGTGAGTACTAGGTACCCCCTCCCCATTTTCATTATGTTTTAAATGAATGTTGTAAAGAAAAGGTGAATTGAAGTTAACATATAGTCGAGAGGTGTGCAGCAAGTTTTTAGAAGCCGTTAAACGGCTAAGGATAGATTTGGATTCTCATTAACACCGCGTTTATGGTCTTTGAATAATTAATCGGGTAATTGAATTGCCCCGAGCTTCAGCTCGGGGTAGAATCTTGAACCCCAATTAAATCAAGGGCTTTTAAGCCCGAGTGATAATTCTGGCGGTTTTCAACGCTCGGGCTTAAAAGCCCTTAAATTGTTAATTTGATTGACTTTATCCACGAGCTAAAGCTCGTGGCAATTCATTGCCAGGTTACCCGATTATTTAATCAAACTTCATAAACACGGGGTTAATGAGAAAAAACGATGCTTAGGAAACCGAACGGTTTACCACTTTATTTTACGCACCCATACACGCCTCTCAATCACCAGGGGAAATTTAAATGCCTGATACAACTCTTAAAATCGTCATTGCCGACGACCACCGGATTGTTACCGGGGGTATTTACAGCTTTTTACAGCAGCAACCGGGGATGGATGTCGTTGGCGTTGCCGAAACCGGCCGGGAAGCTCTTCGCCTGTGTGGTGAGCTACAGCCAGATATCATGATTTTGGATTTTTTTATGCCCGATATGACCGGCCTGGAAGTTACTCGCCAAATCCGCTCGCAATACCCGGAAATCGACATCATCGCCCTTACCGGCTCCGGTGACCGCAAAACGATTCGCAAAATGCTGCGAGCTGGCGCGCGGGGATATGTGGAGAAAAAAGAAACCCTGGAAAACTTGCTAAAGGCGATTGATGCCGTGGCTGGCGGCCAACTCTTTTTAAGCGACACCGCCTGTCGCCAGGCGTTGGAAGATTACATCTCCCTGCTCTCTTTTTTACCGGATGAAGACCTGCCGGATGCCGCCGCTTTAAGCGCTCGCGAACACCAGGTGCTCCAATGCCTGGCCGAGGGGAAAACCACCAAAGAAATTGCCGCGGCCCTGACTATCAGCACCAAAACCGTAGAAAGCCATTGGGTGAATATTCGCCGCAAGCTCAATATTCATTCCACTGCCTGTTTAATTAAATATGCCATTGCCGAGGGGGTGATTTAGATATGTGCTATTAAACAACAATTGTTTAACCGGGGGCTTGCCATTCGGTTAGCAATTTATTGATAAGCGGCAGTCGGCAGCGGCAGTCACTGTTTTTCCTGCCTACTGCTACTGCCTACTGCCACTCGTTGACCTATGCTAGAGATTTAGCTCAATGGCTGTGAGCTTCAACGAGTACCTCAGCAAATTCCTGACTGCCGATCAGGATTGTCCCGATTGATTACAAACGGAAGGAATGGTATATTTTTTATCATTCGTTCTTTCTAAAATTCGGTGATCCGAAAACCCGGAAACAACTTGAGAAGGAGAGGCGCTTTGCTGCTGCGAGAACCAGGCAGCGGCGAAGCGAGTTTGATTTAGAAGGCGATTGAGGGGTCAATTTTCCTTCCCATAAATTCTTTGCCGGACGATTCCGGCTAACCGGCAATTACAGATTTTCAAAATCGGCAGCCACAATCGTTGAGGCGATTGTGAGAAAATCCGCCGCGGGATGAATCCCGCTCCGCAGGAGCCACTATGTGGCAACTAATACTGTATGGATTTGATCGTGTCGTGATGTTTTATTAAAAAACCCCTCTAAATCTCCCCTTGGAAAGCGGAGACTTAAAGGGTATCACGCCACGATCAAATCAAATTAGTATAAGATGTGGAAGCCCGGTAACCTGGCTATTGTAGCGTCATTTATGATGCTTCCACCGCTTAGCAGGCTGTTTTAGAAATCGTTCAGGATTCTTTTTTTCAACTTGCCCCGGCAGGGGCATTCGAAAATAGCCCGCGACTTCAGTCGTGGGAGGATAATTTGCTTTTGTTTTTTAGCCCCGGCAGGGGCGGCTGAAATTTACTCGAACCGTTCAGTCATCCCTGCCGGGATTTAGAAAACATCCTCCACTCAAAACCCGACCGCTGAAGCGGTGGGCTATTATCGCACGCCCCTGCCGGGGCTGGGGTAAATCAAACCCTGCAAATTAAAAATTGTACGGTAATAAACGGTACTAATTAACCCTAACCCCAAACCAAGCGAGGAGAGTTATGATGAAAACGCTTCCATACAATCTTGCCCCCGGCTGACAATCCCGGTTTCGGGATTCATAGTTGAATGGTTGCAGTGTTACATTGCTGCATTGCTACATTGCTATTTGTTATTCAACAATTGAGCAATGGAGCAATTGAACCATCCGGCCATTCTTATTTCCCGAAAACAAATCCGAATTCGCTATTGCGAACAAGTGATTGCAAACGGGTATTAAGCAGCATCAATTTCTGCGGATTGAATTTGTAAGCACCGAGGTTTTTATACAAAGAACATCGTAGATGTTAAATTATTGTAGCCCTGTTTTCTCCGGGAGCGCATATCCTCGTAGAGGATACATAAAAAACTGCGAGAATAAATGAATTCTCTACGAGGATTTGAATGACCAGGGCGATGCTCCATATCTACAATAATTCAACCTCTACGAGGTTGTTTAAGATCAGCGATGGTGCGCGTAACCTCTGTTTGTCATTTATGATTTCATCAATGCTGCGCCGTTTTTTGTCTTAGCACATATTCATCCAATAGCCGCCGAATCATTTTTTGATATTTCATTTCATGTAACTTCGCTTCACTCTTGAAAAAATCCACGCTGCTTTTGCTTAGAGCGATGGTAACTTTCACAGTCTGCTCTTTAATAGCTAACTCTTTGGGGGATGGCAAGAAATCAGCTATGATTTCAACATTTTCCATTGGTTCATCAGTATATTCAATTTTCTTTTTCATTTTGTTCCTCATAAATTTTCTTGCCTTTTCGCCAATAACCGGCGCCAAATATACGGATTACATTTTCACGATAAGTGAAACGAACCGTTAAAATGCCCTCTCTTACTTTGCCAATACAATAAAAGCGTTCTTCCGTGTCGCTATGAGCATGATCCTTAAGAATAACACGCTCATAATCTAAAAATGCGTACTGCGCTTCACTAAATGAAATGCCATGCTTTTCTTGGTTTTGTAAATTCTTGTCTTCATCCCACTCGAAGCTTACCTTTTCTGCCATAGGATGAAATTAGAATCAAAATTCATAAAAAGCAATATGATTATATGTATAATTAACTCTATTCCCCATCCATTCAATGATCTTTGCAAAGTGCGATTTTTCTCAATTACAATAAAAAAAGCCGCCTTCTCGAAAGCAATTCGCAATCGAAAAGGCGGCTTTTTATTCATTCAATAGTGTACGCCGTATTTTAGAACAGCGTGTATATAAATGGCGCTACGGCGGATCCTTCGGTAAGAACGATTAACGCTCCTAACAGAACCATAAACAAAACGATGGGCGCTAACCACCATTTTTTCCGAACTTTGAGAAAATCCCAAAATTCGCCAAGAATTGATAATTTACTCATAGTAAATCTCCTGAATTAAAATTGCTGCTCGTAACGTGTTTTATCGATGGTCATGTTGTCACGATAAACCCAATAGGTGTTTGTTGCCGTCCCCCAGGACGTATCCAGAAATTTTTTCCCAACCAATTTGCCAATAAGAGCAATCGGTGTAAACACCAGGAAATAAAGAATACTCAATATTAACCGGGTCATAAACCATCCCATAATCACCGCAAATGTCATCCAAATTTTTTGGAACGGTTTTAGAACCACCGGAACCGCCAGGCCCAGCAGCGCAACGCCGAGTCCCGCGTACAAAACATAATCGAAATTCGGTTTTTCAAACCAATACAACAGCCCGGCAATAATTCCGAGGGCCACTCCCATTACCAGGCCAAAACTCCGTAATTCCTTTTTGGTGCTTTTTATCTGTTTAATTTCTTCTAAAAGCATTTTTACATTTTCCTATTTGTTTTTCTGTATATACTGCAAATGGGCGAAATTTTAACTTTTACCACAGAGACACAGAGGCCACAGAAGTATTATAAGCCATTTATTTTCAACTCCCTGAGAACTCTGTGGCTAAATAGTTAGGTTTATTCCCGTTCATAATATAAACACTATTAATCCAGCTCAAATTCTTTCCGCCAATCCGAATCATCTTCCAATGGTTTTTGTTGCGTTTTATCTAACAAATAACTATCCATAACCAGGTAATCCATATTCGTGCGCATAAAGCAGCGATAGGCGTCTTCCGGAGTGCAAACAATCGGCTCGCCGCGAACATTAAACGAGGTGTTAATGATTACCGGGCAGCCGTATTCTTTCTCGAAAGTGGAAATCAGCTCGTGGTAGCGCGGGTTGGTTTCTTTGTGTACGGTTTGAATTCGGGCGGAGTAATCAACATGGGTAATTGCCGGAATTTCCGAACGGCTAATTTTTAGCTTATCCAGCCCAAAGAGATTGGATTCTTTTTCGGACATTTTTTTCTGGCGTTCTTCTTTTACATCGGCAACCATCAACATATAGGGGCTGGAGCGGTCAATATCAAAGTAATCCGACACGCGTTCCGCTTTTACGGATGGCGCAAAGGGGCGGAAACTTTCCCGGAATTTGATTTTGAGATTCATGATCTCTTGCATTTTGGAGGAGCGCGCATCCCCGATGATGGATCGCGACCCCAATGCCCGCGGGCCAAACTCCATGCGTCCCTGGAACCAGCCAATCACTTTTTCATTAGCAATCAAAGAGGCAACTTTAGGGGCAATTTCTTCCGGCTTCAATTCCATATACGGAATATTTTCTTTCTTTAAGAAGACGCTGATATCGCCGTTGCGAAATTCCGGGCCGAGATAAGCGCCTTTCATGGAATCGTTTTTATTATCTGCAACGCGTTCATTATCGAGATATTGATGCCAGACAAACATTGCCGCGCCCAATGCCCCGCCGGCATCTCCTGCTGCCGGTTGCACCCAAATATCATCAAAAATATTTTCCCGCAGCAGTTTGCCGTTGGCAACGCAATTCAGCGCTACGCCGCCTGCCAGGCATAAATATTTCATATCAAGCGTTTTACGCACATGCCGCCCCATTTTGATGACAACTTCTTCCACCACATCTTGCACCGAACGCGCTAAATCCATTTCTCGCTGGGTTAATTTGGATTCCGGTTTGCGCGGCGGGCTGCCAAGTAGTTTATGGAATTTATCGTTTGTCATCGTTAAGCCGGCACAGTAGTTAAAGTAATCCATATTCATTTTGAAGGAACCGTCTTCTTTTAAATCGATCAATTCCTTCATGATAATATCTTTGTACTTCGGTTCCCCGTAAGGCGCCAGGCCCATCACCTTGTATTCGCCGGAGTTTACTTTAAAACCGGTGTAATAGGTGAAGGCAGAATAAAGCAATCCCAATGAATGGGGAAATTGAATTTCGGCATGGATTTGAATTTTATTATCGATGCCGGTGCCGTAACTGGTGGTGGCCCATTCCCCCACGCCATCCATGGTTAAAAATGCCGCCTCTTGATAGGGAGAAGGATAAAAAGCCGAAGCTGCATGGGATTCATGGTGTTCCGGGAAAATGATTTTTCCTTCGTATTCCAATTCGTTTTTGATAAGCTCCTTCATCCACAATTTTCGTTTAATCCAAAGCGGCATGGCTTTGATAAACGATTTTATCCCAACCGGCGCATAAGCGAGATAGGTTTCCAAAAGGCGCTCGAACTTCAAAAACGGTTTATCGTAAAAGGCGACAAAATCCAAATCGTTACCGGAAATTGCGCCGGCTTTCATACAATATTGAATCGCGTTGGTGGGAAAAGCGTAATCATGTTTTTTACGCGTAAAACGCTCTTCCTGAGCGGCAGCGACAACCTTGCCATCCTTCACCAGGCAAGCGGCGCTGTCATGATAAAATGCAGAGATACCGAGAATATTCATTTCACCACCCTACTTTTAAATTACTACTTAAATATATAAAAAATGCGGTTTTTAGAAAACAGTTTAAGTTTAATGAATAACTTTTATCGGGTTATAATGCTCAAACTTAAGATAATTTTTTCCAAGAGCGCACTTAAGGATTGGATTTCTTTCTTTTGATCGTTAAGGCAATCTCTTTGGATTCGGTTCCAAGCTCAACTCTTTCTCGAATTAGACTGACGCACTACACAATTGGTAATCTTAACTTTTGCGCCAAAGGAAGATTTGTTGGAAATCTCAAATGCATGTTTTTTATTTTTTTCGATTAAACAATCGATAAACTCAATACTACCCGGGGGGCGAAATCATAAATATTGCGGATGCGAATGCCACTATCTTCATAAGTTGTAGCACTCGCCCGGGGGCAAGCTAAAGCCATCAAACAAAAAGTTAGAATGGCAAAAATAGTATTTTGGGAAAACAGTTCATCACCATAATGATTTGTGAACTTTTGCTGATTTTGAGTCGCCGCCCCCTCTTCAATCTCCCCTACCGCACGCAAGCCAGAAAAGGGGAATTTCGAAGCTGAGAACGTCCAAACGAACTCACCCCCGGTCCTTTCTTAAAAAGAGAGGGCCGGGGGTGAGTTCCAAAAGAAATTAGCGCTTTCCCCCCCCACCGGGCTTGTGTGTAGAGAGTAGCCCCAACCAGAGCTAAAAGGCGCTGATTAGTTAAAAACCGCTACAAAATTTCAACTCGTAATTCGTATTATTATTACACTTTAACAAACAATCCCAGGTAATGAGTACGTAAAAAAGGAATACTCGCTAATAAATTATATAAAACCGGCAGAAATAAATTGGGCAGGCGGCGCGCAATTGGCGGCGCTAAAGTAATGCGTTTAAGATGAATTTTGAACCCGGGAAAAAGAGTGTGTATTTCAGCATCATTAACGCCTTTAACATCAGGATTTTGGGGATTGCTATATAAAAAATCATACCATGAAATGGCGCCGCCTTTTCGTAAAACACGCGACATTTCGCTGGCTGCCTGTCGTTTCATTTTGCTATCCGGCATGGAGGTAAACACGGTATGCTGGCAGACCAAATCAAAAGATTTATCTGCCCAGGGAAGTTCAATTGCGGAGCCGCAGCGAAAATCGATATTCGGGTTAAGATGATTTGCGTATTCAACCGGTTGGGAACGTAATTCAACACCGGAAAGGTTTTCCGGTGATGCACCCCATTGCATAAATTGGCGCAACATATTGCCATCGCCGCCGCCGACGTCTAAAATTTTTAAATCCGTTAGCGGATGAAAGCGATGTTTTAATAATAATCGTAATGTTTCAAGATGGCGTTCCTGTACGCGGCACATGTGAGCTTCGTTTCGATATGCGAAAAAATCGGCTGCGCCTTTGGATTCGCGTTTTTTATAAGCCTTTAGTATATCCTGGTGTATATCTATAATGTCATTCATAACAACTCCAAATTTGCCTGATTTATAATTTTTCTAACATCTCTTGATAAATATTTTGTGTATGATTGGCCACAACTGACAGATCAAATTGTGCTACTGCTTTTTGGCGGGAAGCAGCCCCAAAGGAATGCCGGAGGTTTGGCTCTGCTAGAAGCTGAATAATCCGTTGGGCAAGCGCCGGGGCATCCTTTGGCTGAACGAAGTATCCGTTTACATTCTCTTCTACAACTTCGTTGCAGCCCGGCGAATCTGTCGTAACAATCGGCAACCCCATTGATGCCGCTTCTAACAAAACTCTTGGAATGCCTTCGCGGTAAGCGGATGGCAGCACAAAAATATCGCTAATTGCCAGTATTTCACGAATATCGCTGCGGGCGCCCGGCCAATTGACGGTTTGTTTTAACGTCGTTGTTTCCGTAGTATTCAAACGATCGACGTTCTCTTCATCAGCCGCACCAATCAATAAAAAATGTGTTTTCGGAAAACTTTTTCTAATGTTCTTCACCGCCGCCATGTATTCCAAAACCCCCTTCGTTCGAATAACGCGGGAAATCATTGTCACAACAGCTTCCCCGGGGCGAATATTCAGTTCTCTACGAGTTTTTTCGCGCGTTTTTTCCGCAACATTGGCGATCGAAAACGTACCGGTTGAAACCCCAGATCCTAAAATTACTTTGGCCTTTTGCGGAGATACAACATTTGCATCGATAAATTGACGTGCATCAGAATGGTTTTGAAAAATTGTAAGATCTGAAAAATGGCAAGCTGTTTTTTGCAACCGCTGGTAAATTGGGCGGATAAGGCGAGTTTTTAATGAATTGTTTGAATACAATGATCCCAGGCCAGGTATAGTGCCAATAATGACAGGAACGCCAGCCACCTGCGCTGCAAGACGTGCCCAAACACCCGGCTTTGTATCAAATGTATGAACGATATGTGGTTTTGTTTGCTTAAATATTTTAATCAATTCCCTGACTGTCTTGAAATCGGAAACCGGGTTTGTTTCCCTGTTGAGGTGATAATTATTATAGGAAAATCCCTCTTTTTTAAACTTTGAAGACAGCGATGGTAGCGATCCAACCGCCCTAATCTTAAAATTTGATGTAAGATGATGCATTAAATCCAACCGTGTATCCACATCCGGGCCGCCAACAATTAATACTTTCGGTAATGATGACACTTCTAAACTCCTTTTTCTACCGGTTTTGGAATCCCGGTGTAATACATTCCATTTGAAGAAGATGTGTTTGAACTGCTTTGAAGAATATCCAAAATGGGAGTAATTTGCGGATTTTTTTGATTTTCGATGGAAATTTCCAAATCGCCGGCAGCTTGTATGGTTATTAATCTTTTGTTGACTTCAGGCTGCTGTGCTAATTCATCAAAAATTGCTACTGCCCGGTTAACAAATCGTTCTACCGAGCGCCGGGAATTATCAGGAATTCGTTTATGCCTGCGTTTTATGGTTCGATAAATTAATGCGGATTTATCCTGTCGTAAATATACCGTGATATCCGGAAAGGGCGTTAGTCTTGTAAATTGCGAAATATCATACGTATTTTGTATTTCCGCGGCACTAACAAAAAGATTATGGGCTGCATGTAATGTGCCCTCATCTACCAGTACGTTCTGATTGTGCGATGCGCGCCGGCGAATGATTTCATAAATGCCGATCTTTTTAAAGATATTACGCGCTAAGTTTAGTTTTTTCAATAGTTTAATCTGTAAATTGTAGATTGTTTGAAACGCGTAAAAATAATATTTATAATGCTGCCGCCAGCTTAATAAGCAATAAGAAAAGGATGCTATATCCACAACAAAAACCCGCAATATTCGATTGTGGATTTCCCGCTTAATAATTTGTTGAATAACAAAATCGTCTCCAAATTGGAGATCGATTCCGCTTTGCCGGGCAACAGTTAACATCTTTTTTGCCAATGTAGATTTACCGGCGCTGGTACAACCAATGAGTTCTATTTGCATATTTTTAAGGAATAAATGAATGGTATGGATTGTTTATCGAACCGAAGGCATACTTACAGCTTATGAAGCTGAAGCAGCATTATCTTCCGTAAATGTAACGGAAGTAATTTTTGCGGAAGATGCCGGGGATTTAACAAGCGGCTTTTGTACATGTTTCGCTTTTGCCTGCTCCTTTAGTCCGGAACGATAAATAGTAATAATTTTTAGAAAATAAACAACTGGAAATGCAATACTATAATAGATTAAAAACCAATCCAGGCGTTGTGTAATAATGGCTAATGGTAAGTAAAAATAAATCATTTCCTGAAATCCCAATAAGCGGATTCGCCCCTGTGTAAGCACTTTTTTTAGGAAACGTTGAGACGATTTGTTTCCTTCCCTGCCAGCGCCGGAAATTCGCTCTGCGGAGGATTCCGAAACGCCTTTTAGATGATTGGAAATTGCCCAGGCCACTTTTCCACGCACACTGCGATTCGCGACTGTAAATACGCCGGCAAACGCACCTAACATTAGATAAAATGGGTTTTCGTTATATGTATTATAAACGACCCAGCCGATTACAGGATATAAAAGGCCAAAAACAATCTCATGGGTAATCGTTTCCAGGAAATGGCCTGTCCAACTACTGGCTTTTAGGTATCTTGCCATTTCTCCATCAACATAATCTAACACGACATGAAAAATTAAGGCTGCGGCGCCGAAAACGGTTAGCCAATAACTGCCGGTAGCAATAAATCCAATGCCAACTAATCCCCATATTAACATTAAAAATGTTGCGCCATCCGGAGAAACGCCGATATTTAGTAAAACTCTTGAAATAGGTACGGAGAGATAGCGAATTATAAAATAATCGCCCAATCCTTCTTTTTCGGGCACGCCTTTTTCCCATATTTCTTTAGTTGTCACTTTTTGGGAAAAAGGTGCAGTACTATTGGTTTTCATTTCAACTCCCTTAATGGTGGTATTGATTGAATAGAGTTATGTATGCGAATTACAAATTAACGAAGTAGGCCATTTCAGAAAGGATTGTAGGGTTTGCTTGATAGCCAGCCGTGCTTCGGCTCCGCTCAGCCTGACTTTCACAACAAACAAAAGTACCGATTATTCTAATAGCGATTACTTAATTCGCATTTTTAATTTTGAGAAATTAAGGCGTGTCTGGCTGCAATAAAACATCGTAACGATATGCAGCATTAGGATAATCGGGAATTTCCCGATCCATAATCGTCAAACTTAAATGGTGGCGGGCAGCAATTTCTTGAAAAAATGAGCGGGAGTAAAACTGATGATGAAGTGTTTCCTTAACAGATGATCGCCAAGCAGGAGCATCTGAGACGGAGGTACTCATTTCTTCTCGAAATGCTAAATATTCCTCTTTTTTGTCTAAATCTACAACATCGGATAATAAAATTAAGGATTTGCCCTGGTTACCGGTTACTCGCAAAAACTCTTTTATTACACTTTCGCAATAATCATAACCCGAAAAGTATTGTGTAACGCTGTGTAATAGCACTTTGGTAAAACTGCGATCCGGAAACGGCAGCGAATTAGAGTCCGCTTTCAAAAACAAAAGATGCGGAAATAAGTTTTGGCCGCGCTGCACCATTCCCATCGCGTAATCTGTACCAACTACAAGGCCGGCGTAATTTGCGAGGCGGGAGAGCATCATGCCCACACCGCAGCCAACTTCTAAAAGCCGGTCACTTTTTTCGAGATTTAACTGCTTTGTGATAGTCTTACAAATATGGTCAACTGTAGCTTCGTTCATTTTACCAGCGGCGTGATCAAATCCGTCAATCGCAATAGGGTCATCCGAGGGATAAGAGCTGCCGCGTTCTTCCCAAACTTGCCGCCAATTATCAATTCCACTTCTGCGCATATTAATGCCTTTCTTGCAATATATTGTTTTTTAGATGTTTAACTCTAGCCAGGGTTTTTGTAAACCCAATTTTTTCAAAATAATGCTTCAGTTCTACTAAGAAGCGATGAATGTCTGTTTTGTCTATAGCGCCGATATTTGCGATGCGAAATGTATCGAGGTCATATAATTTACCGGGGTAAATGGTATATCCTTTATCGTATAAATCGTCATGCAAATCATTAAAATGATAGCCCGGGTAACCCGGTTCGACAATGGTTGTAATAATGCGGGAGTGATGTTTTGGGGGAACCAAATAAGTTAATCCTAATGCCTCCAAACCGTCAATTAATGTTGCCCAGGACTCGGAATATCGTTGATATCGCTTTTCAATGGATTCTGCCTGCGTTTCAATAATCGCTTGTTTTAACGCATATAATGTTTGAACCGGCGGTGTAAAGCGCATTTGGTAATTTTTCTTAAAATAATTGTATTGCGCATATAAATTCAAATAAAAATTTCGCGGCGGAATTGCAGCGGTATTCTCCAAATTCGATATGTTCGCAATCACAAAACCGATGCCCGCCATTCCCTGCAAGTTTTTATTGGAACTGGCCATCAGGTAACTAATATTTTCCTTCTCCATATCAATCGGAATTGCAGCGTAGGAACTCATCGCATCAACAATCATTTCAATATCATATTTTTTGCAAATTTCGCCGGCAATGCGAATATCATTTAACAAACCGGTGGTCGTTTCGTTATGCACGATGCAAAGATGCGATATACTATCCGCAGGTTCAGCCGAAATACACGCTTCTAATTTTTCCCAATCGATTGGTGAAATAGAATCGCTTTTAAATTCAATATAATTAATATGGTATGCATCTGCAATTTTACACATGCGTTCACCATAAGCCCCATTATTGATGATGAGCGCAGTTTTATTGCCAATAACCGAACTGATAACTGCTTCTACAACTGCTGTGCCGGATCCGCCAAATAAAACAGTGGTATAACGCTCGGTATCGGCAACAAAATTGGTTAATGACCGGGATATAAATTCCATTAATTCGCCAAATTCTGTTTCTCGCGGGCAAATATCCGCAACGACTTGCGCGAATTTTACAGTATCCGTAGTGGTTGCCGGGCCGGGGTTTAATAATATATTTCGTTTAACTGCTTTCATGCTTCCGATTCCATAATTTGGGGGTAGATAGAACGCTTTGCACGCTCCAGATGATGTTCGTCATCAATTTCGCACCAGGCAAAATTGTTTATTCGTTTTACAAAAATGTTGGCTGTCGCAGCAGCATTCACCAGCGCATATTCATAATCTAATTTGGGAGTTGAAGCGAAGGTTTTTTCCGCAAACTCACACATTAATCGGAAAGTGTGAATGGAAATTTTTGTAATCCCAACCAGTTCCGAGTGAATATTATTGAGTTCAGCAGGATTTTTGGACATATTCGCCAAAAAATTGTGTTCATCTGCCTCAATAAAAACTTCATCGTTAGAATTCGTCTTTCCGGAGGCCAGAATAACATCCTTTGCCGGATCATTTATCAAAAATCCGAGGCCGTTTTTGTCATATATCAAATCCGATTCCAGTAATAAAAAATCCTGGTGAATATGCCGGCGCATGTTAAACAGCGTATACATGCTCCCGGTTGTGGCAAAATTTTCATTTTTGATACATTGTATGCGTGAGTGATGATTGGCTGCGAGCATTTCATACGCTTCGCTAAGATAACCAGTACCGATAAAAATTTTTTTTATGCCAAATTCAAATAGTTTTTCAATCGATTTTTCGATAATCGGGCAGCCGCCGATCTCCAGGAAACCTTTGGGCATTTCTTTGGTCACATCTTTGAGGCGGCTTCCCAATCCTGCGGCTAAAATTACGGCTGTTTTAATCATTTTCCTTGCTCTTCAACATTGATTTAAACGACAATTTAAAAGGGAACATAATGATAAATCAAAGAATAAATTTATGCAGAAATGATTTTATCATAATCGATAGCGACGGGTTCTAAATTACTATTCGTATCGAATTTTGTGTTGATAAATTGCATCAACCGCTCTTTCACTTCATGTGGTTTAACATCTGGCCGGCGAAGGTTTGATTTGGAACCTTTAGCGGTTTTTAAATAAAGGAATGTTAAACCTTTTTGTTTTTTCCAGGATTGAATATGATTTTGTAATTCATCCAGGTTATGTACGTAAATTGCGTTTTCATAACCGACCGATGCCGCAATTTTCACAAAATCAATATTTTGCGATACGGTTACCTGGGCGCCGGTAGAGTCATGCACATTATTATCCAACAGGATATGTAACATATTGGATGGCGAGCAATATGCATTTGTTGCCAAAGACCCCATTCGCATTAAAAGTGCGCCATCGCCGTCAATTGCGATGACATCTTTCTCTATTTTATTTAGAGCAAGCCCCAACGCCATCGAACTGATGCAGCCCATCGAGCCTACCATATAGAGGTTGTTGGAGGCATCTTCAACTTCGTACATTTCTCGACCGGTTTTTCCGGTAGTTGCAAGTAACAGGGTGTTTTCATCTTTAACGGTGTTTAAGGTTTCTAACACTTCTATCCGCTTGGGATAAGTATCTTCATCGGATTTTGATACAGTCTGTTTGTTAAACCGCTGAATCATCGTTTGCGGCTGTAATTTTTCTTCTTCAAAAGTATCTTTTTTAACCACAAAGAAAAACGATTGGTTATTTTCGATACAGGCGTTTGCGCGTTTAAGCTGCTCTAACATTTCCGCATTATTGGTGGAGAGATATTCCCATTTGATTTCCATTAATTCCAGCATAGAAGTGGTAATAAGCCCCATTAGTTTATGCTGCGGCTGATCTTTAATACCTTCTTCCCCTCGCAAACTGACGAATCCTAAAACCGGGAGTTTAAACGGATGATTCAATGAAATAAGCGGAGAAGTTGCGTTGGTAAGGCCGGAATTCTGAAATAGTACCACCGGTTTTCGACCGGCAAGGTGCGCGCCGGCGCAAATGGAAACCGCGTCTCCCTCATTTGCTGCCGGAATATATTCGCAATGATTGATGCTATAATTGATCAGGTATTTGAGAAAGGAACAAGGAACGCCGGAGTAGAAGTCGAATCCCAATTCCGCTAACGCATCACCGAGAAGGCGGGTATTGATTTTACCGGTTTCGGTTTGCAGCGGCAGGTTTACCTCTGCTTCAATTAAATCGACAATGCTATCAATATCCAGCCAAAAACCTTTAATAAAGCGAATGGATATTGGTTTTGTTTTTGCAATTTCGTTAAATAAGTCGCACAGTGTAAGTGATTTAAAATCAGCTCTTTGTGACAATTTCTCCAACGCTTCTTTAACAATCTTTCCGCCGGCTTTATTAACTTTCCATAAACCGATAAATTCGCCGTTAATTCGGCTCTCCGGGAGTGCTGATGACATTTCAATTAGATTGGTGGAAGACAAAAACAATTTATGAGAATACGGTTCGACGGTTGTAACGTAATCCTGGTTTTCATCTTTTATTTCATAATCGGCATCTACCACAATAGTAATATCATTTTCATCTTCTAATAATTCATCGAGGATATACTTTTTAAAAACAATATCACCGTAACTGATAACGGTATTTTCCCGGATGTGCTCTTTCGCCAGAAATAGAGAGTAAAGTTCTTTGGTTTGATGGTGGATGTCATTATCCACTGTTTTAAATAAATTGCTATCGATCTTTTCCTTGCCAAATCCTCTTACGATCGTCATATCTTTAATACCGGCGTCATTAAACGCCTCCATTTGCATTGATAGAATGGATTTACCTTTAATCTTTAGTAAGGTTTTGGGGATTTCTTTTGTATGTTCTCCAAAACGATCTCCCTGGGCGGCTGCCAGCACAATAGAATTTATACCCGGGTTAACTGTGGATAATGATTGCTGTTGCTGTGAATTCACTTTGCCTTGTATTTGATAGGATTCTAAGATGTGCTGATCCGGATTATTTGTTTCTTTTATTGCGACCTTTTTCATGAAAAAATCCTTTCTACGATATTTTCGCAAGATGAAGCGGAATCGGTTCCAATGCCTCAATTTCGACATCTTTCCGCTTAATAATTTCAGCATATACTTTGGCATATCTTTTCTGCATTATTGCTACATCGAATTTTTCTAATACCAATTTTCTGCATTTATCGCCAATTTCTTTGCGTTCCCCAGGCGTCATCTCTGCAAATCTTTTAATTTCGCGGGCAAAGCCATCTATGTCTTCCGGGTGTACGAGTGGAATAAAATCAAGATCTCCCACAATCTCCCGATGTGGTTTAATATCGGAGAATAATACCGGGCAACCGCAGGCCATTGCTTCCAGGCCGGCAATCGGCAGACCTTCGCCGCGGGTAGTGAAAACAAACAGATCGGCCCTGGCAAATGTCGCATATACATCATGGCGGGGGACAACACCGGTTAGAATGATATTTTCGCTGCATCCCAATGCTTTGCTTTCAGCAATAATGGCTTCATCCATATAACCTTTGCCCATAAAAATCAAATTGCTGTTTTTGATGCCACTTTTGTGAAATGCTTTTACCATTGTTAGCGGATTTTTCCGGGGAATTAATGCGCCAGCGGTGACTGCGGTAAATTTTTTGTACTTGGGGCCTCTTCCGTTTTTGGCGTAGAAATTATCAATGCGTTTTACATTAGTGCCGTTGGGAATGCAGGATAATTTCCCCTTTGCCAGCCACTTTAAAAAACCGGGAAAACTCTCATAACTGGCTTTGCCGCAGGTAATGATCTTTTTAAAAGCCGCAAAGCAAGGATATAAAAATAAGCGGTTGCGGAGTTTGAAATTCATATAACAATTATGCGGGGTAAAAACCGTTCGGGATATTATGTATTTAGGGAAAAATGGTAGAGCAATTAAATACAAAAACCCCATTTGCTGCGCGTGGATATGAATGACATCGTATTCTTTTGCGGCAAAGATTCTTTTTAGAACACTAATAAACCCTTTAAAAGAACCGTCGCCTTCAAAAAGTGATATACTTTTTTTCGGTGTAAATTCACTTTTAAAATAGGTGCAAATGGATACATTATATTTCTCATGAGTCGGAAGACAATATTCATTATACACGATATTGGTTCCGGAAATACTTAAATCGAGGTGTAGAATTTCCAACTTATTCGTTAGTCTCTTCATTAAACTGCTCCCTGTGTTTATAATTAATCGTATTCACTATTTTATGACAATCCCATTAATAATTGATGATTACCGTTCAGTTGCGTGTAAATCTCTATCTCAATCATTTACTTCCCTCAACAGCGATTGCCGTAAATGACCATCGCCAATCTCCTCACTACAAGAACAAAAATACTTATTGTTCTCCGGATGCTTCATCGTATCCGTTGAAAAGAACTTTCTATTGGAGTTAAGTATTCGAAAGAGGTAAGAGAGAAGCGCTTTTTTGCCGGTTTACCTGTCGATAGTCTGCACTTACCGCCGAAGCGCTAATAACAACCATGCCGAGAAAAAACCAGGTTTGTTTTCGCTGTTCAAAATTGCTGATGGATGCGCCAATTATCCATACAGTAAGAATGGTTATCCAAAATTTAGCTTTTAGAGCCGGCTGTTTAAAAGCCATATAAAAAGCGATTATCAGGATAATTGCAAACAAGGAAAACCCGATAATACCAATTTCTCCGAGAATTGAGATAACAAAATTATGCGCAATAATTTGCGATTCAGCAGCAGCTCGAAATGCACTTCCGCCAATGCCTGTAATTGGATGTTCAGCAAAAAGTGCAAGTCCTTCTCCCCAAATGATATCCCTACGGCTTAAATTTCCCTCAACAAGGTCATTGCCAATGTTGCTTATTCTATCGATAGAATATTCCGGCATTAAAGGAAACAGCAAAAACGCTGCTCCACAAAGTATGGCTAAAAGAAATACGCTTTGAATCGGTTTTAATTGTCGAAAAGTTATGAAAATAAAAATCAATGAAGGTAAAATTGCAACCACTGCGCCACGGGTTGCGGTAAGTATAATCGCAATAACAGAACCAGGAATAAAAAGAAAGTTGATAACGTTAAGCCATTTTGAAGATATGCCGTTATGTTTTGTCATTATCAGGTACCAGGCGACGGGAATACCCAAAACAATTATCAGTGATAACGAATTTTCATTAAATCCTTCCAATGTATATCTTCCGGATTCATTTGCAGCCACGCCCGAAAAATAATTGATAATTAACCCGCAAACCGAAACGCAAGCGCCTAAAACGTATGCCTGTAATGCGTACAAAACGGATCGTTCTGCTACATAAAGGTCCCACAGGATAAAAATAAGGAAAAGATTCTGAATATAAGTTATTGTTCCACTTAGAGTTAAGTCATAATCGATTGTCCAATAAAAACTAATAACGTTCCATAAGACAAATAAAATGATAGCAATATGAAAGGTTCTTATTCGACGTATTTTTCTTTCTGTTAATACGGTTAAAAACCAAAGCCCGGCTAATAATATACCGCTGAGCCTACTAACAGTACCAACACCTGGCAAAGTAAAGAGGTTTTCCCAGGGAATGGTAAAAATGGTGAAAAATGAAATGAGAAGTGTAAGATTACGCATGTTTAAAGTAAGTAAATCGCATCTTTTTTAGTTGCTAAATGAAACGGCGAGGTATTGTTTTACAACTGTATCAAGCTCAAAGAATCGCAGCCATTCACGTGGAGTTACGGTTTTGGGGGTATCGAGAGAAGCTTCTATTGCACGAGCCAGGCCAGAGGTGTCTCCAACGGGTACCAGTTTTCCGAATTTACCACCCTGTAAAATTTCACGCGGCCCATATGGGCAATCGGTAGATACTAATGCAGCACCACAATAAAGCGCCTCAATTAAAACGAGGGATAAACTCTCCCATTGTGAAGAGCATACAAAAAGCGCTGCGCGCGACATATATGCATAGGGATTTGCTACAAACCCCATCAAACTTATATCCTGTTCAAGATTGTGCGATTGAATTAATTCTTCAAGTAAATGCTGCTCCTGCCCCTGGCCTAAAATCATTAAACGTACTGGCCTTTTTTGCCTTACAAGCGCAAATGCCTTAATTAGTGTCGAAAAGTCTTTCTCTGGTGCTAAACGGCCAACTGCTAAAATAACCGGTATTTTTTTATCTTTAAACCAGGGATGATGTAAAGGTGCTTTCATTCCTTTTTTTAAATCCGGTGTAATAACAGGGTTGTATATTGCTCTAATATTGTTAAGCGGAATTTGAGTAAGCTGCGCCAAATCGTTTGCTACGCCTTTGGAAACAGAAATAATTTCATCTGCCCAGGGATAAAACAATTTGGTAAACAACGGCATTAATTTTCCTAATTTATCAGAAGGGTTCTTAGCGGAGCTAGATGGTACGCCATGCACACTGATAATAACGCGAGTTGGAACTCTTGCAATATATTTGGCCCATAATGCCGTAATATTTACATAATTCATTGCCGAGATCAATACTGCCGGACGCTGTTTCCTGAGATATTGTACCAGCCTCGGCAGGCTATAAATAACCCGTCGCGAGTTGAGATCGATTACTCGAACATCGCCTGGAATAGTGTCCATAAGCGGGCCTTTTGCAGACGCTAAAACCAGGTCTACCGGGTATCCGTTTTCTACCATCCCCCTGGCTAGGTTAACCCAGGCTTTTTGGGCACCGCCGCCGTACATTCCGGAAATAAACAACGCTATCCGTCGTTTAGATTGCTGCATTTTTGTTTTCCTTTAGAAACGACTTTAATTCTTCGTTGAATAATTCGCTGCCGTTATTGTTAAATTCATGCAGTTTAAAAAACCACCAGGGAAGGCTTTGCCGTTTGTTTCGTCGCGCTTTTTCGTATAAATAATTAATCACATTCAATGGAATAAGATTGGCCAATCCGCTAATGAGTTTTACCTGTTTTTTCTCAGTTACGGATAAAGCTTTATCTCGTTTTTGTGTTTGAAAGCTGGAATTCGGAACAAAGGTTTGTTTGCACATCGCCGGATCAAAATCGACTTCTAAAAAAGCGCAAATCTGCTGCATGACGCTTTTCAAATCGGAGCGTAATGCTTTGTAGCGCAAAAGCAGCATCCGGTCTGATTTTGCATGAAATGTTTTGATAACCTTATTGTAATGTGTCCAATTTAATACGGTAGAAATTAAATGGCGCTGCCGCGATGGTGCATCCGGGGCGCCGGGTTCAGTATGATAGAGGGTTGAAGCAGTAACAGATTCCAAATCTCTAATAATCGCAATGAATTTTGCATCCGGGTATAACGTTGCTAACAATTCAACCTCCAGCGTGTGTGCGGGGCTTTTTTCTACCCAAAAAGCAGCTCCCTGTTTTGCGGCAT
>CAXHHS010000016.1:0-20876 GCA_964015645.1 uncultured bacterium | reverse complement strand
CAACAGGTTCGGCAGTTAAAGTTACCGGCGTGCCTTCCTGGTAAAGGCCACCGGGCGGATCTAAAATAACGTTTCCCGCGCCAATGATGGTTGTGTTCAGCGTAAATTGCGGAACGAATATCTCCTCGAAAATTGCGTTGACGGTTTTATCGGAATTCATCACACTCGTGATGGGATTGTTGCTGCTGCTAACATCGCCGCTCCAGCGGTCAAACTCAAATCCGCTTCCGGGAATCGCGGTTAGTGTGACGGCGGTTCCTTCCTGGTAACTGCCGCCGGGCGGGTTGAGAATCACATTGCCGCTGCCGGTGGTGTTGATCGTTAATTGCAATGGATCGGGGGGAATTTCCGTAAATAAGGCTGTGATACTTTTGTGGGAATTCATTGTAACGGAAATAGGATTTTGAGTGCCATTAAAGTCGCCACTCCATCCGCTGAATTGAAATCCGCTTTCCGGAACGGCAGTTAATATAACGGTTGTATCCGGCGAGTAAAGACCGCCAGGGGGATTCAAGAAAATATTCCCGGAACCCACAGTATTTGTTGCTAATACAAACCGTCCATCGGGGTCTTCGCCCAATTGCCCATTGATGGGAAAATCCAAAAAGGAAGTGGCCGGAATACCGCGGGCGCTTTTTAACCAGGGGCCTTCGTAAATATCGTTGGTTCCGTTGTAGTCTTCGGGCGGTAAATAGGTGATTTCACCGGCAGTGCTGGTGGTATCTAAAATCAATCGTAAAAAATTTCCGAAGACAGTGGCGGTATCGATGGCCGTATCATCATTAAAATAAAAATAGTCTTTCAGAAAGTGCCGGTCGCCATCGATGATGGTATCATTTTGCCAAAAGAGGCTGGTGGTATTTTCAAATTCGAGAACCAGGACGTCTTTTTCCGGGCTGGTAAAAAACGCCTGTTTGATATTGGGAGGATCGATATCGATAACATCGAGATCATTATAAAAATCGCGGCTGATTTGTTTAAACACACGGTCGGCAAATCCTTCGTATCCCCAGGGAGAAAAGTGCAAATCCCCATCGATCAGTCCACCGAGATCGAAGGGCGTCATAATATATGTGTTGCTGTCTGTTTCGGCAAAAAAGCGCTGGTATTCGCGGATGTTGTCACAATAACTGCCGTAGCCGGGATGAATTTGTGCCGTATAGATTTTTTTAAGCCCGGGAAAATCGACTCGCCAGCCCTCATCTCGTAAAATGGGAAAATAAACCCGGTAGCGATTGGAGCGCGTAGAGCTAGCATTGGATTCTCCCTGCCACCAGATCAACGCTTTTACATTATTGGCAACACCGGCTTTTTTTGCCCGCCAGAGCAGGCGGCCATAAACGGTTTCCAGGTCTTCGCGGTTCGCTTCATTAAACATATGGTGGGTTAAAATGCGAGAGCCACCGGGTGATCCGTTGAGAATACAAACCGGAATCCCATAAGTTTCGGAGATCAATTTTCCCAATCGCAATCCCCAAATACCGACGGCCGCGTGAGCCTCTACTTCCTCGGCTTGCGCTAAATCCCAGGTGGTATCGGCGGCAACTTCATCGGCGCGATCTTCATCGGTATCGGCGGTGCGGCCAAAGCTGCGCACCCATTCTACCTGGTATTCATCCCAACTGTCGTAAACATCCGCTTCGGCATTTGATTGTCCCTGGATGAGAAAGACATCGCCGCAAACAACTTTTTCGATTGTTTCGAGGGTGGTTATGGAGCCGTTATTGGAACGGATTTTGATTTTGAAACGATAGTTGGCCAGATCAGCCCGAATTTTAGGCGTCAAATTAAATGAGGCTGAATTGTTCAGATCGTAAACCAACGGCTGCGAATGTTGTCGCCAAAAAACGTTATTGGAGTCAATTTCAACGACAATCGATTGGTACCCGGAAGATAAAACGGTTCCGCTGATTTGCACGATGGCAGAATCATTATCAAATTCACTACGGGGATACAACTGGTAGTGTGACGGTTTTTCATCAAACCGAACCGCTTGCGAAAATCCACCGCTCCCCAGGCAAACAATCGCCAATAATATATTGATAATAAAAAACTTAAAACCTCGCAAGGAAAACCTCCTCGTCCGCATTTGATATTGTTCGTTGTGAACAGTTTTGCGCTTTTAGCACTTTGGAAGGATAGCGTTACCGGTTTAAATTTAGGGAACCCTTCCGTCTTTCAACCTTGCAATTTGTAACGGTTTTCAGCGTCTCTCTCCAGGCATCCCTGGAGTAATGAAAAAGATTTCCTAAACTTTTTCGGTGTGTAATTCCAACATTATTTGAGAAGTGAAATTTTCAAAGAAGTGCGAAAGCGCATACCAAAGCGCAAAATAAAAGGAGACTACGAAGCAGTACGTATTTTATAGCACATAATTTAACGGGGAATATCTGACGACCGGCACTCAGACAAAAAAACGGTGCTTCGATCACTATTTTCGATAAACGGATTTGGCGTACAGCATTTGGTATCATTGTAAACTTTGTTGAAGCACCACTCGTCGAAAACTCATCGACACGAGCCAAATCCGCAGCAGCCATTGTTAGGACAACTGGAAGCTACTTCGCAATCAGATAACTTCCGACAAGCAAGGCTACAACCCCAATCACACGAGTAGCATCAATATGCCGGACAGAAGCACCTAATAAACCAAACTGATCCATTACTAAACCAGCTAATAACTGGCCGGATATTATTAAAGTAATCATCGTTGTGCTACCTAAACGGGGTAAAGTGATGTTAATGGATAGATATAGAATTAGCCCAAATACTCCCGCACCGAGCATGTACCAGGGCAATGTATACCAATCTTGTATTTTTTCACCTCCGCGGGTAAAAAGAAAAACCCCGGACATTATCGTTCCGCTTAAATGAATAATGAAGCTACTGGCCGCTCCGCCAACTTGCTGTCCCATTGCACCGGCAATTTGAGCCTGTATTCCAACAGCTATTCCCCCACTCACACCAATAAGAATCACCAACCAATATCCCATACAAAATTACTCCTTATGATTTTTTAGCAAAAAAATATTAATAAGAAATTGACGGGAATTTACCATAAAAAGACAACAAACCAATCATCACCTTAAAGATAACACTTACAAAACCTGGTACTTGATAAATAAACACCAATCCCCAGCAGCAGTAGCTGGGGATTGGGATAAAATATAGAGTAATCGTTAACCGGAGCGGAGGCCGGCTCTTTATTAACCAATACTAAACATCTACCGGAGCAATACCATCTTTTTAACCGCCTGGTAATCGCCGGCTTTTAAGCGGTAGAAATATACGCCGCTGGTGACTCTTTGCCCAGCATCATTAGTTGCATCCCAGGTTACTTCATAATAACCGGCTTCCTGTTGCCGGGCAATCATGGTTTTTACGCTCTCGCCCACAGCGTTGTAAATTACGATCTGCACTTTGCTTTTCTCCGGCAGTTCGTATTTAATCACCGTACTGGGATTAAAGGGGTTGGGATAATTTTGGTGCAAGTGAAATGCCGTCGGCAGCAAGTTATCAGCTTTACTCAAAACCAGCCGTTTTACGGCGGCGTTGCTGATTTCGACAGTTTGGCCCTCATGAAGCTGATGGGTTTTGAGGACCTCGTTGCCAGCCATTTCTTTGAACACATATTGGATTCCGTGCGTTGCCGGAATGTTTACCGCGGTTATGGTTAGGGGATATTGCGAAGCCTGGATTCTGATGGTCATTTCGCTGCCTTCTGCCAGGAACAAGTCGTTGCTAAAGCGGGCATCAAATGTTCCCGGAGGAGAAATGGGTGGTAGTTTGAAGGCGTGGCGAGCCTGCTCACCGGCTTCGGAAATATCTGCCGGCTCAACGTTGAAATAGAGCGTTTGACTGGCGCCATTCGCATCGCTGATGGTCAGGTGGCTTTCCCGGCTATAGTCGAACGTCCCTCTTGCCAGGGAAGGTTGCTGCTTAGCGACATCACACCCCAGGTGAATCATTCCGGCTTCGGTCGCAAAAATCCAGTACGCCTGCCCTTGCTCTATAACGGTAGCGTTGAAATAGGCCCCATTCCAACCAAAAATATTCCCCGCGATTATACCTTGCGGGTCTTCAATATCCGCCACAAGAACATCGCAGGAAGGCCCGCCGGTTAAATTCCAGCCGGCTTGTAGATCGATCCAGCAAGAATCTATCAGTTCCCCGGTAATGTTAACGGTTGTTGCTGCTGCAAACCGTAGCCAAAACCCTTCACAATCGCGCAGGGAATCTTCCGGTTGGTAGCCTCCGTTAAAGCTAAACAGCGAATTCGGGGTATGGCCGGGATAAAGGGTTTCCACAGAGGGATCTGCAACAGCAAGCGGCAGGGAGATCATGTTCCAATTTTCCAATAACTCTGCGTTAAAGGTGTTACCACTTTCCAGCAGGCGTATGGCAATTGGTACAGTTAACACATTGTTAAGCGCGCCGGGGCAAGTAACATCTACAAATCCCAGGGTGGTTTGGGGAACGAGCGGCAAGCCTGTAAGATCATAGCCCACCGGCAAGTCTCCAATCCCGGAATTCTGCGGCAAAACAAGCCCATCACCACTCAGCGTGGCGTTCCATTCCTCCGGCATACCATTTTGGTCGTTGGTGACGAGCAGAGTATCGTTATCGGGCGTATCGCCTTCGGTAAAAAGGTGTGCAAGCGATCGCGGTGTTACGGTAAAAGTCTTTTCGTCGTCAATACCGGTCACTTTTTTAAAAGTACGGCAGGTTTGAGGATCAATGATAAGCGGTTGCGGCGGGTTTTGGAAGAAAAGATCAATCGGGCCGTTATAAAGAACCTGTGGCCCGGCCTGCACCAGCAATTGATTTAAGGGTAGATCATATATGATATCCAGATTCGGTTCGAACGGCGGTTGCGGTGGCTGAAAGGTAATTAGCGGGTGTACAAATTGGCCACCCAGGGGTAAGTTTAACCCCCGAACCTCAACGTTATTGCCCGCTAAAATACCGGTCTGCTGATCGATGCTGGTGAGATTCATTTGCACGATTTCCGGCTCGATGGGCGTTCGTACCAGGTCGCCGCTGTTATCGAGAAAGACCGTATCCCCCAAAGCCGCGCCACGGGTCAGGAATCCCGGCCCGCCTAATTCCGGGGGCAGATTCCCCTCTAAAAAGGTAACGGAATGGTGGAGATCGTTGCCAAAGGTATTGTAATGAGCGCTGCTCCATAAAACATCCATAAACGGCCCGACTTTTAAAGTATCGGTAATTTCACACATAGGTGTTTTTCCGGGCACGTCATCCACTAAATACAGGGTACTGGCACAGGCGAGCGCTGTATCGCCATTGGCGAAACTACCGGTGGCTTTCAGATTGCGCTCTCCACAAGATCCGTTGGCACAGGCCCCAAAGCTGCGTGTTGCTATACCGACAATTTTGGCTTCCCCGGGCAACAAATCCAATGTCGTGGTAATCAAGCGCACATCAACCGCAAAAGGATCGGGTTCAGGTAATAGTTCTCCGGGTGCGAGGTTATCGGTAAATTCAGCGGCAAAAACATCCGTGCCGGAATCCGGGTTGGAAACAGAGAAGACACCCATCTCGTAGGCGTTTTCCGTTGTAATAGCAACACCATCGGCAGAATCCGGAAGAACCGCTGCCTGGCGGCCTTCGCTGCTTAGGGTAAGCGAAACGGAATTATCCAGATCGTTATTTGCCAGGAGATAATAGGAATAAGCCTGGTCACCTCGCCGGCAGGTATTAAATAGTTCTCCGTTGACAGGGATATATTCCATATTCAAGCGTGGAATTGTATCGTTTGAAGCTGAAGGCTCCACCAGGCAAACTTCCGCATCACCACCGCCGACCAGTAGACCGGCACCGGCGCCGCCACCAAACGTAACGCCATAGGCACCAACCACCAAGCAAACTTGCGGCACACCGGGCGGGATAATTCCGGCAGGTATTACAAAATTTAACGGGGCGCCCAGCGGCTGAGCTCCCGGCACTACCGGAACCGGAACCGGAAAGGCCACAGGACCGATGACCGTAGGAATGACACCGCCAACCGGCGTACAAATTAAGGTAAGATTCAGGAATGCTCCCACCGGTACCGCACAACGGGGATCGGCATTATTCCAGGCGGCGAAAGGAAGCACGCCAATGGGCACATTAATCGGGCCGCCTGCGGGTGGAATAACCACGACTGCCGGTGCAAATTTAGCCAGGAATACATTGCGGGGACAAAATGGCGGCAGCACAGTACCACCACAAGGCCAAACAACACTTTCGCTGGTTAACAACATCATCACCATTACAAAAGTGGTGAGAATTCTATGGTATGTTTTCATCATACTCTCCTTTAAGAATAAGATTACGAAAAAGTAACGATGAAAAAATAAGCTGTTAAGTTATGATCGTTTCGGTTATAAATCGTACAAGAAAGGCTTACAAATTACTTTTTAATCGCTACCCAATTTACCCCCTCTCTTTCAACCATTATCTATCACTCAAACGGCATTTGGGTAAATAGCATGGCATATCGAATAGAAGAAAGTAACAATGCCCCATCATACACCCCCTTTCAAAATTGAGATTACCGGTTTTAATTGGTTATTTGCCCCATAATTGGCAATAGTGAACGATAGACCTTCTAGTTCTCCGGGGCAAAAGTATTTAACCGGTTTGATGGTTCGACGGAGTTTAGCCTGGGCACTGCCGAAAGGCTCACCATAGCATGTTAGGCTGAGTGGAGTCGAAGACGAATAAAGTTTCAAGCGATCAATAACTTTTACCGCGATGCACTAGCATATTAAATCATTTGCAAAACCAGGTAGTGCTATTCAGGCAATAGCGTTTTAGCAATACGCTTAATCAATAAATAGAAATTGAGGTAGTCTTGTTAAAGATCAAAAAATTGTGTCTTGGAATGAAAAAAATAAACTATGGTGTTTTAGAGAGCAAGCAACATTTTCAGCAAATCAACAATGGAGTTTAATTAATATTTGACGCTAAGTCAAGTGGTGGCATTGATGAATTTATGCGGGAAATCGCTTTGCATCCTGGATGCCCGGCTATCTCTGATGACCAATCAATGCGATTGCGAATATAACCCCAGGTAGAAGACAAACGTGAACGACTGCTCAAAATCGATAGTTTGAATATACGAGCCGCTTGACTTTCTGATGTATTCATTTGCCAATCCTTTTTTGAAAAATTGGCAAATTTGAAGGAAACAACGAACCCCTAAATTTTTATAAGCCGCGGGCCTATAAACTAAAGGGGGTTACAATTCGTTTTACGGCCTATGAGTGGCGATTTGAACATCCTCGCAAGTATTGGGAGGACAGCCACTGGTTGCCGTTGTGATCTGCTCGTAAAGTAATTCCGGCATGACAGGCCCATAGCTGCGCAAGGTAAATGCAATTTTCTCGCCGATGATTTTATCAACCACATCTACTTTGTTAACTCTTCCTCGTCTTCCAAACAAGAATCCTGTTTTATGTGTTTGGGATTTTTCCAGACTTAGCATTTCCGTGAATTCCGAGTTTTGCGTTTTCGGGGCGCTTAACGGCTCCACCTCCGGCGACATTACTTCTTCGGTATTACAAGCAACTAACAGTAATAGCACGCCCGTAAGGGCAAGCGTTCTTTGAAGGATTCGGTTAAGCATGAATTTCTCATTTAGGTTGTTCATTAAAAGTTCTCCTTTCTTCTTTCATTTGGCTTAGGGAATGAGATAAATGTTATAAACTCTCTTTGTACTGCAAGAGACAATCAGGAATCCTTTCCTTACTGCCGGCAGCGTTTATCTCATTCCCTTAGTTGTATTGTTTCTTAAAAGTAGGCCAAAAATATGTTTAAAAATGTGAAGCCGAAACTCCATAAGCATGGGGGAGGTGTTGTTTTTGGAATGAAAAATCTTTTTAATTAGGAGAGGGGACGGGGATGAGATTCGGCACTGAGAGAGAGTGATACTTCTACGTTTGACAGCAAATGCACTAATTTTATTAACGAAATAAAAAAATACTTGCATTTATGACGACCGGTCACTATAATCACTCCATGCGAAGACGAATATACAAAGAAGATATTATTAAAGCCGGTATGGAACTCATGTTTTTGAACGGCTATGGGGGAACCGGCATTAAGGATATTACCGAAAAGATAGGAATCCCCAAAGGTTCATTCTACAATCATTTTAAGAGTAAAGAGGCGTTCGGGTTACAGGTTCTGGAATATTATATGGAAGACGCCTTCAACAAATTAAATGAATTGTTAGCCGATAATACATTAGAGCCAATTGAGCGGTTAAAAACGTTTTTTCAAATGACTATCGATGAACAGAATATGGTTTACAAATATAAATATGGCTGTCTTTTGGGAAATTTTAGCCAGGAGCTTTCGGATGTCAACGAGGTATTCCGAAAAGTCATCCAAACGTATTTTCATAAAATGAAAGATCATCTTAAGCGCTGTATTGAAGAGGCCAGGGATAAAGGCCAAATTAAAACAGAGAAATCCTCGGAAATGTTAGCGGATTTTTTAATTACCGGTTGGGAAGGCACTTTTATTCGAGTAAAGGCAGAAAAGAGTACGCTTCCTATCGAAAATTTTCGCGATGTACTTTTCTCTGATGTTCTAATATAATTTTTTTGAAACATTTATGACGACCGGTCATATTTATATATTGTTGAAACACTGGATTATTAATAAGAAAGAAGAAAATATGCCTGATAGATCTAAACTGTTTGACCGAAACCGCCGATTCACGGCCTGGAATTAAATAATAATACGATACGTTAGCGAAAATTTTTTTTGCTCAAAATATGACGAATGGTCATCTTATTTATAGTTAATAAATTACTAATTACACATAACTCAAAAGAAAGGAGAAACAATGCCTGATTTCAAAATTTTGCTTGATCGAAAGGATGGCTTAGTGCGAAAAGTGGTAACTCCCACCCTGCTAAATCAAGTGACATCAAATAACAAAACAAGAAAGGGAAAAAATTATGAAGTCTCCTGAAAGCAAATTCACACGTTTGGATCAAAAAGTTGTGGCGTTCACGCGCTGGGTTCTTAAATGGCGATGGGCCGTCGTTGGCGCCATGTTGTTAATTACTCTCGCCGTTGGAAGCGGCGGGAGATTTATATCATTCGACACAAATTACCGCGCATTTTTTGGCAAGGATAACCCACAGTTGATAACCTTTGAAGCGTTGCAGAATATCTACACCAAAAACGACAATATTATGTTCGTTTTAGCTCCGAACACCGAAAAGGTTTTTGAAGGCGAGTTTCTGGAGGCGGTGGAGAAACTAACCGCCGAAGCCTGGAAAGTTCCTTTCGCCCTGCGCGTTGACGCGATTACCAACTTTCAACACACTTATGCTGAAGACGATGATTTGATCGTAGAAAACCTGGTTGAAAGCGCCACTCAACAATCGCCGCTCAAGCTGGCGCAAGCGAAGCAAGCAGCAATTTCCGAACCATTTTTGATCAATCGCCTGATTTCTCCCGAAGCGCATGTAACTGCCGTGAACGTAACCTTACAACTGCCCGGTAAAAGCATTACCGAAGTTCCGGCAGCAGTCAATTATGCTCGTAATCTCGCCGATCAAATTCGCGCCGAGCACTCGGAAATCGAGGTTTATCTCACCGGGTTGACGATGCTCGATAACGCCTTTTCGGAATCCAGCATGGATGATTTAATGACGTTAGTTCCCTTGATGTATTTAATAATGACCCTCGTTATGTTTTTTTTCCTGCGATCCGTATCCGCTACCATCTCCACCCTGGTCATTATCACATTTTCTATGATTACGGCAATGGGTTTAGCGGGCTGGTTTGGCGTTAAGTTAACGCCGCCTTCCGCGCAAGCGCCCACAATTATTATGACCCTGGCAATTGCCGACAGCATTCATATTCTTGTTACAATGCTGCGAGAGATGGCCAAAGGCATGAAGAAACAGGATGCGATTATCGAGAGTATTCGCGTTAACATACAGCCGGTATTCCTGACTTCGGTGACAACGGCCATCGGGTTCCTGACCATGAACTTCAGCGATGTGCCGCCTTTTCACCATTTGGGCAATATGACGGCTGCTGGTATTATCATCGCTTTTATCTATTCGGTTACCCTGCTGCCGGCATTAGTCGCCATTTTACCGGTAAAGGCACGCAAACAGAACGAAAGCAGGGAGTTTGTAGATCGTCTTGCCGATTTTGTTATCATTCGACGCCGCCCTTTGCTGTGGGGATCCGCAGCGGTTGTTTTAGGGCTTGCGATGTTTATCCCGCAAAACCAGTTAAATGACAAATTCATCGATTATTTTTCCGATGATATTCCCTTTCGTACCGATACCCGTTTCATTCAAAATAATTTAACCGGCGTTTACCAGGTAGAATACTCCCTCGGCGGCGGGGAAAGCGGCAGCATCAGTAATCCCGAATACCTGCAAACTGTGGAAGATTTTGCCAATTGGTTTCGGCAGCAGCCCGGGGTTTTGCACGTCAATACATTTACCGATGTGATGAAACGGTTGAACAAAAATATGAATTACGATCAGCCGGAATTTTACAGCCTGCCGGCATCGCGGGAACTGGCTGCCCAATATCTCCTGCTTTATGAAATGTCCCTACCCTACGGCCTGGATCTCAACAATCAAATCAACGTTGATAAATCCGCAACCCGTTTTACAGTAACGCTGGAAGACATTAGCGCCGAAGAGATTCGCTTAACCAGCGAACGAGGCGAACAATGGCTGAAGGATAACGCTCCTCCCGAAATGTTTTCTTACGGTTCCGGACCGGCAGTGATGTTCTCTTATATTTCCGGAATTAATATTACAAGTATGACTTATGCCGGAATTCTGGCGCTAATCTTAATATCCACCATATTAATCTTTGCTTTGCGAAACCTTAAAATGGGTTTTCTCAGTTTGGTTCCCAACTTAGTGCCGATTGGCATGGGATTGGGCATTTGGGCGCTTACTTCCGGCATGGTAAATCTCGGGTTGTCAATCGTATTCGGGATGACCATGGGAATCGTTGTTGATGATACGATTCATTTTCTGAGCAAATACTTGCGAGCGCGCCGGGAGCAGGGAATGACATCTGAAGCAGCTGTTCGATACGCCTTTTCTCATGTGGGCATGGCTTTAGTGGTTACCACCGGAATCCTGATCGCCGGGTTCAGCATTCTGGCCTTTTCATCTTTTGATATGAATGCCAGTATGGGCAAGCTAACCGCAATCACCATTGGGCTGGCATTGCTGGCGGATTTCCTTTTTCTCCCACCGCTGCTAATGCTGTTAGATCGCAAAAAGCCTGCACAATTGGTGTTCACTTCCAAACGGAAACAAGCGGAATTAGTGCAACCGGCTTTTAACCCAATTAAAAAAAGTAGATAACGAATTCATCAAACCACCAACAGAAGGAGAATACCATGTTTTCCAAATCCCAAGTACTTATGCAACCCGTAAAATCCCGACCGTTCGGGAGAATCAAAGGTTTAGTAACACTCTCAATTACTATCACCATTTTATTGTTTGCACAACTCCCGGCAAATGCAGTAACGCCAGAGCAAAAAGGTCTGGATATCGCCCTGGAAGCGGATCGCCGCGATATTGGTTTTAACGATTTCACCGCGAAATTAACGATGATCCTCAGAAATCGCCATGGGGAAGAAAGCACCCGTTTAATTCGCAGCAGTACGTTAGAAGTAGGCGATGATGGCGACAAATCGCTGGTTATTTTCGATAAACCCCGCGATGTGAAAGGAACGGCATTTCTCTCCTTTACCCACAAATCCGGCCCGGATGATCAATGGTTGTATTTACCCGCGCTGAAACGGGTTAAGCGAATTGCTTCTAATAACAAATCCGGTCCCTTTATGGGCAGCGAATTTGCTTATGAAGACATATCTTCCCAGGAAGTGGAAAAATACACTTACAAATATCTTCGTGACGAGATGTATGACAGCCAGGATTGTTTTATTATCGAACGCTACCCGGTGGACAAAAACTCCGGTTACACTCGCCAGGTTGTCTGGATCGACAAAGCTGAATACCGCACTTTGAAAGTTGAATATTACGATCGTAAGGATGAGCTGTTAAAAACCCTGACATCTCACGGGTATCAGCAATATCTCGATAAATACTGGCGGGCGGATCGAATGGAGATGGTGAACCACCAGACCGGAAAAAGCACTACCTTACTTTGGGAAAATTACCAATTCGCCAATGGCCTGGGGGAACGGGATTTCGATAAAAACAGGTTAAAAAGAGTTAGGTGATTTCGGAATTATGATTCCCCGAAGGGGCAGATCGGATTTCGGATTGGGTTTCCTGGTTCGAAATCCGAAATCAATTTTAACCTTACAAAAGAGGTGATATTATGGCTAGCAAAAAATATTCAGCCAGAATTAAACCCAAAATACAAAATACGACATCCGGTATTGTAGCTGTTATTGGACTGATGTTGCTGTTAAGCATTAATGTAATTGCCGGCGAATGGTCGGGGTATTTTGCCAGCGAATCGCGGATTTTTTACCGGTCGTCGCTGGCACAAGGGCAGCATGGGAGCAGTTATTCCCTTGCGTTTCAACCGGAATATTATCATGAGTGGGCAAGCGGGGATCACAGTTTTTTGTTCATTCCCTTTTTACGTTACGACCGGCACGACGCCAACCGCACCCATTATGATATCCGCGAACTTTATTGGCAAATCCTGGGAACAACCTGGGAATTGCGTATCGGGGCGCGAAGGGTATTTTGGGGGGTAACGGAATCGGTGCATTTGGTGGATATTATCAACCAGACCGACCTGGTGGAGAACCCGGATAGCGAGCAGAAACTCGGCCAGCCAATGGTCGAATTCTCGCTGGTTCGCGATTGGGGCACACTGCACTTCTTTTTATTGACAGGTTTTCGGGAACGAACCTTTCCCGGGATAGAAGGCCGGTTGCGATTTCCATTTCCCATTGATAGCGAACGAGCGGTTTACGAATCGAGCGCAAAAAACCGGCGTATTGATTGGGCGCTTCGCTGGTCGCACACGCTCGGTGATTTTGATATTGGCCTGTCGCACTTCTCCGGAACAGGGCGGGATCCACGCCTCGTGCCTGCTGCCAATGAAAATGGATTGCCGGTATTCATTCCACATTACGACCTCATCAACCAAACCAGCCTGGATTTACAGTTAACCAAAGGCGGCTGGCTATGGAAACTGGAAGCAATTACTCGCGAGCGCAAAGGTCGTCGCTTTGGCGCATTTGCTGCCGGATTTGAATACACTTTCGGAAATATCAAAAATAGCGGCATCGATATTGGATTGTTAGCCGAATATCTCTACGACAGCCGGGATAACAATTATTTTGCGCCCACCTCCTTTGAAGATGATATTTTCTTAGGAACCCGCGTCGCCTTTAACGATGTGCAAAGCACTGATTTGCTGGCCGGGGTTATTGTAGATCGGGAAAACGGCAGCACATTTCTCAATATCGAAGCCAGCCGGCGCTTTGGTGAAAGCTACAAACTGGCCCTGGAGATTCGCAGCTTTCTCAATACCGCGCCAACGGATTTTCTGTATGGATTTCGTAAAGACAATTACATGCGGTTGGAAATATCAAGGTATTTTTAGTCCTACTTTAAAAAACTATATAAAAGTCTGTAAATTAGAAATTTAAGCTCCCCTCTTCTATTAGGAGAGGGATCGGGAGTGAGGTCAAAAACGCAAATAAGTAGCAAAACTTCAGGTTCTATCTCCTAATACCAAGTTTCTGCATTCGTCCCCGCAAAGTGCTGGGGGGCAACCCCAATCGTTTGGCTGCACCATCTTTGCTATCGATGCGCCAATTACAGGCTTCCAGCGTTTTTAAAATGTGGTTTCGTTCAATATCGGCGAGCGTGTTAGCGCTGGCATTTTCCGGTTCGCTGCGATCCTGTTGATAAAAGCTGTTATCAACATTTAGCGTTCCTTGTGGAGAGAGAATGATAGCGCGTTCAATCACGTTTTCCAGTTCTCGAACATTGCCGGGCCAATGGTAATCCTGGAGCGTATTTAATACTTTTTGCGGAATCGTATCGATTTGTTTTCCCAACTTTGTGGTATATTTAGCGGCGAAATGCCGTACCAGCAGCGGAATATCTTCTTTGCGATCCCGCAGCGGGGGAATACGAACCGGAAACACATTTAGCCGGTAAAATAAATCTTCTCGAAATTCTCCGTTGCTTATCGCTTCCTCCAAATTGCGATTGGTGGCGGCAATCACTCTTACATCCACCGTCATAGTGCGGGGATTTCCCAGGCGCTCATATTCGCCTTCCTGCAACACCCTCAAGAGTTTTGCTTGTAATTCCAATGGGAGATCGCCAATTTCATCCAGGAAAATGGTGCCGCCATCAGCTAATTCAAAGCGGCCGGTTTTTCGTGAAAGCGCCCCGGTAAACGCGCCTTTTTCATGGCCGAACAATTCGCTTTCGATAAGATTTGCCGGTAAGGCGGCACAGTTTACTTTTACTAACGGGCGGTCTTTGCGCAGGCTAAGGCAATGAATCGCACGGGCAATCAATTCTTTGCCAGTGCCGGTTTCTCCCAGGATCAGGACGGTGGCGTCGGTGGAGGCGACTTGTTCAATTTTGCGAAGGATGTCTTTCATCGCTTTGCCCCGGCTGATGATCTCTTCAAAATTATGTTCTAACTTAATCTCTTCCTGCAAATAGACATTTTCCGCCTGGAGTCGATCTTTTAACGTCTCAACTTCATCAAGTGCATTGCGTAATGCTTCTTCTGCTTGTTTGCGCCTGGTAATATCGCGAAAGGTGACGACCGCTCCCACCAGGTTATTGTCATCATCGCGAATCGGGGTGCTGGTGTATTCCACCGGGAAGCTGCTGCCATCTTTGCGCCAAAAAACCTCATTATTGACGGTATGAACCTCGCCGTCTTTAAAAGCAGCATAAATCGGGCACTCATGGCGGGGATAATCGCTGCCGTCCGGCCGGGAGTGATGAATAACAGCATGTTGCGGTTTACCAAATAATTCATCCGCTTCCCATCGGAGCATTTGAGCTGCCGCCGGATTTACGAAGGTGGTGTTTCCGTTTTGGTCGAGGCCATAAATTCCTTCACCGGCGGACTTCAAAATAAGTTCATTTTTTGCGATAATGGCTTTGCCTTCCGCCTCGCTGGCCGTTAATGCTTCAAAAAGCCGGGCATTTTTGATTGCAATAGCAGCCTGGTTAGCGAAAATCGCTATCTTTTCAAATTCCGCTTGCGTCATAACACGCTGGCTAAACATGGCGATGACGCCCAGCAATTCTTCCCGAAAGATTAGCGGATGGCCGGCAAAAGACCGCAGCTCATTTTTCGAAAGCCATTTTTTGTTCGGAAGCCTGGTGTCATTCAGCACATCATTGGTGGAGATCGGTTCCTGATTTTGGGCAATGCTGCCAATCTTAAACGCACCGAGCGGAACACGGCGATATTCGCCATCGAGGCTTGTGTAAATTCCGGCGCTGGCTTTAAGGTGTAAGCAGTGCTCGCGGGACAAACAATCAGCAGCCTGGTAACATTCTGAGCATAAATCACCGGGGCCAAGCAACCATATTCGCGCAAAAGCGGCATCCAGTTCATCGACCAGGCCCTGGGTAATGGTAGTAAGAACCTCCTGAAGATTAAGCATAGAGGCCATTTTGAAAATAATTTGTTCCAAGCTGTCAGGTTTAAAAGATGGTTTCATATATCTATTTTGGTTTTGGGGCTATAAACCAGGTGCATTTTGCCTGATCACTAATCGATCTTAACGGATTAAACATTTCACCACCTGCTATTGCGACATGACATCCAGAATTGATGGCTAATTCAGCAGCATTAATCTTTGCTTGCATTCCACCAGTACCGGTTCCAGATGAACTCCCCACGGCCAATTCCTTCAATTCGGCGGTAATATTATTTACTTCCGGTATTAGAGTGGCATTGGGGTTATTCCTGGGATCACCGGAAAAAAGGCCTTCAACATCTGTCAAAAATATTAATGCATCTGCGTGCAGTATTTTGGAAATCTCCACAGCAAGCTGATCATTATCATATTCTGTAAGCAAGGGAATGTTCTCGTTAATGAATGGCACGATGTTCGCTTCCAACATCGATTCGATCGTGTTTCCCACAGAGGCATTCCCTGTTATTTTGGGAGTAAGCAGCATTTGCGCTGAAACGAGGTTCCATTTATCAAAAGCAGATTCCCAGGCATTTGAAATTCCAACCTGGCCAATTGCACCGGTTATTTGTTTTCTATAAGATTTGCCAATCTTTTCTTTCGCCCTGCCTAATCGTTTCAATCCCCAGGCCAGTGCTCCGGAGCTCATCGCTACTATTTTCACGCTATGTTTGTTGATCAGCCAGGCAATGTCTTCCGCCAATGAATCAAGCCATTGTTGCCGAACTCGCCCCTGGTAAGTATCAACCATTGAAGTAGACCCAACTTTGACAACGATTTTTTTTAAAGTTGTTAAGTTCATTTATCAATCTTAAAATGTATCGGCTTTAAGGTGTTGTACGTATTCAACAGCAGTGTCAATACTCGTAACTCCACGCCAAATTCTCGCAATCATAATCTTTCCTAACCGGTATTTTTATCTTTCACGCAACCTCCCTTGCTTCTTCTTCGTTTTTACGATCATCATCATACCGCGATCTTCATGGCGGAGAATGTGGCAGTGAAATACCCAGGAGCTAACATTGTTGGTGTTTTCCGTTACCGAGTTGTTATCGTCTTGCCAGGGCACGTTGATCCAGGTTTTAAACTTAACATAGCCGTGTGGCGGGATCATCAAAACGTCCCACCAATTGCCAACAACATGTTGTACAGCACTGTTGGTAACCTCTTTTTCGTATGGTTGTCTTGTCGGGGGCGTGCCGTGGGGATCACGGTACATATATCGTGTTTCCCAACCCGTCGTTTCCGTGTAGTTAAGCTGCCCGACTTCCGTGACGAAGAACGGGCTGATATGGATGTGGAAAGGATGGAAAATACTGGAGTTGTTGATCAGTAACCATTCCTGGGCGGACTGCGCCTGCGGTTGGCTCGGCGCAACGCCGCCGGTGATGTTCGCGTAAGTAGGAGGCGCCAATGGCCCAAGAGTGCCGCCATAATCGTAAGTGTAGTAAGATTCTTCTTCCGGTTGAAAAATAGGGACATAGTATCCCGGGTTGGTCCAGTAGGCTTTGTTCGCCAGACCCGCGATTTGATTCGTCCAATTCCCGACTCCCGAATATTTGTAAATGCCCAGGGTCTTACCGTTGTCGCCCTTGGCTGAAGGTGGGACGGGCGTTTGGATCAGCTTTTGCGCGGCGGGATTCCCTACAAAATCCACCAGGTCAAACTGGCGGCCGTTGAGGGAAAACTGCTTGATTTTGTTTTTTAATTTGTAAATAAATTCGATGCCTGCCAGATCGAACACCATAACCTGCGGCGGCGTATCAATATCGGAGTCATTGATAGGCGCGGCATATCCCGGCGGTTTTCCTTGCTGTGGCTGGCCGCTTCTGTCTATATAAGTCAAGTTTGTAGCGGAGCCCGTTGGGCTAAAGGGGCTAAGGTTTAGCTCGCTGAGGTTTGTTGGGATGGGGCCATTGGCGGGTGTACCATTTACAACATTTACAAATAACAGTAGCTGGTCATCTATTCCGCCACCGCTAGGCCCAACCGGCTGCCAGCCGGTACCTTTAAATTTGGCTTTTCCATTGTTCTCCAGGTTAATGTTGATCAACTTGTTGTTGTTCGAATCAAGCGTTCCGGTGAGCAGGGGTGTGATCGGCTCTTTCTTCACATCGCCGCCTGGGAACGGAAGCCACATTAAAGAGTCTCCGCTGTAGTTCGTGCCCAAATCATACGAATCCGTATTCATCGCCGAAGGGGCAGAAACGTTGGTCAAACCACCCGGGTTCGATTTTTGGTTTGCTGTTTCTGATTTAGGCGCAGGGTAATTTTTAAAAACGGCGTATTCCCCGTTATCGGGAATCCTGACGACGACATCCGCGCGATTGCCAGCAGCCAGCAGCACTGGATTTGCGGCAGTTACTTTAACCGGGACTGCAAGCGTAACACCATCTAAGGCAACCAGGTACATTTGAGGCGTTGCTGGGCTGTCCTGATCCGGTACGGCGTTATCATAAAGCGGTACTTGAACTTTTTGGTTGTTGACAGTTTGCGTGACGGAACCCGTTTTTTTGCCGAGCCAGATGTAACTCGAAGTCATATGGTTGGCACCGGCGTTCACAAAACGCCACCGCTCGATCTGGCCTTTCGTTAGTTGTAGCGTTGGCTGGTGCACACCATTGACCGTAATATCCGGCATTGCCCCTGCGGCATTACCGGATCCGGGCTGTACATTTTCTGATTTGCCTGAACCCTGCTGGATACCGTAGTTGGCTATTTCCTGGAGAACCATCACCCGATCGTGGCTCAAATCGGGATCATCGTTCCAAAGGCCGGGTGTAAACGTATTCGAATCATCTGCTGGCCGGAGGACAAAAGTTCCTGCCATACCGTTTTCCACATGCGTTGAAGTTGATCCATGTTTGTGGGCGTGAAACCAGTGCGTTCCGGGCAGATGGTCCGCCGGAATTTTATAGGAATATAACCATGTCCAATACTTCCCATTGCCGGGAGGTCCCCCGGGAACGTGGCTTCCGGGGGCATTGGGAATATAGGCTTGCAGCATTTTATCGTAGTTGCCGGGTTTATCATCTTCCGGGATGATCAGCAGGGTAACATTGTCACGTCTCGGATCGACGTGCAGGCCGTGGGTGTGCAGATTGGTGTTATCCGCATTGTGCGGGATATTTATTTCGTGGCCGACGTGCTCTTCAATATCATCCGGATTCGTTGGTGTAATACTGCCCTGGAAATCACTTAACCAATGGGATTTTGACTTGTTCAAATTGTTGACAAAGTTTATGTTCAAAACGTCGTTTGGGCGGAACACCAGTGTTGGCCCGGGAACCAGGTCTTCACCCGGCAGCCATTGGTCGGGGTTGGCAGGGTCCGGTTGCGGCGGACTGAGCGCGTAAGCCCGCGTCCAGATTTCATTATCGATGGGATTGTTGTTAATATCGACTGCGCCGGTAATATTCGCCAGCCCAAATTGCACATAAAGATCGGTTTCAAGGACTCCGTTGTTCGAAATCAACCGTTGCGGCTCATCAAAGGATGCGACAGTTACAGCGTTAATGAAGTACTGAACGGTTGCCCCCGGGGTAAGATTGATTGCGATTGTATTATCCCCCGCTTTTACCATCGACCGCGGAATTTTCCATGCGACCGGGTGAAAATTGGGGTTCGTATCGGCATACTTCCTCACGAGAACCGAGCCATTAACCGAAATCGTAACCGGAGAATTGGGCTTTCCCTCTACCAATGCGGCAGCCACGTTAAACGTCAGCACAACCGGCATTACCTCGGGAAGGGTAAGATTAAACTTTACAGGCTGGCCGTTTCCGATTAGCGACCAGGTGTTAAAGTCGCTCCGAAAGATCGCTCCATCCAGCGAAGCAACCTGGAAATCAGGGCACGATGTGCCTGCCTCGCATACCGGCGGATTTACCGACAAATCGAGCGTCTGCGTCGGCAGTGTCTGTCCAGGCGCTTGAGCACTCATGCCTGCCAACATTACGACAAAAATCCAGATAACAAAAATATGTCCGGACATAATATTTCCCCCTATTTAAATGTTGAAGTTATTAGTTGGTGAAACATAGGCGAAATGTCGCGTGAAATCCAAATTTCCCCCGAATCTCAAGCGTGAATTGTTTATTTAACTTTCGGCTCTAACGCTCTGTGTATAAGCTGGTTCAACCAATTTTTTTTAATATAGCAAAATTTTATACGATACCATATTGAATTAAAACTAATTGCCTTCTCCAACCAATAAAACGAACGGTGTTTTCAACTAAAAATCCTCTAAATACCGCGTCTATTCCTCGGTATTTGGAGGGTTTTCTTTTTGTCTCATCTACAATTACGATTTTCAATTCTCTTCCAAGTTTATAATAAACATCACCTTATGTGTTTATTTTGCAATCCGGTAAAAGTATGGCACGATAGTTGGTTTAAAAAGAGACAGCAGCTGCAAAAGAAAAAAAGTTTGGTTCTTCGTAAAAACGAAAAACCCTTAAATGTAAATAATAAAAACTGCTCAAAAGGAGAACATCATGAAGAAGCAACTAATCAACGCGATGATTTTTACGGCCTTTTTACTGGTAACGGCAATTCAATTCACCTATGCCCAACTTCCTGACCCCGGAATGGAAATTGATCCGCAGCGTACGGCGATTGTCATTACCGATCCTCAAAATGATTTCCTGAGTCCCGATGGTGTTACCTGGGGCGTTGTCGGCAAAAGCGTTACGGAAAATAACACTGTAGAAAATATTGAACGATTGTTGAAAATCGCTAAAGAATATGATCTCCCGGTATTTATTTCGCCGCACTATTATTACCCCGCTGATAAAGGCTGGCATTTTGAAGGCGCGCTGGAGATGCTGATGCACAACATCGGCATGTTCGATCGCAAAGATGCGCTCAGTTTGGAAGAATTCGAAGGCTCCGGAGCTGATTTTCTGGAAGTGTATAAACCTTACATTCAAGATGGCAAAACCATTGTTACCAGCCCCCACAAAGTTTACGGGCCGGAAACAAACGATTTGGTATTGCAACTCCGCAAAAGAGGCATCGACAAAGTGATCCTTGCCGGTATGTCCGCCAACCTCTGTACAGAATCCCATTTGCGCGAGCTGTTAGAGCAGGGATTTGAAGTCGCCGTGGTTAAAGACGCCACCGCCGCGGCAGTCGTTCCCGATGGCGATGGCCTGTCTCTTATACACATCTCCGAGCCCACGAGACTCCATTGCAT
>CAXHHS010000015.1:0-21045 GCA_964015645.1 uncultured bacterium | reverse complement strand
TCTGGCAATTGTCGGCGAACCGATGGAAATGAACCTGGCAGTTGCGGAAAAAGGGCTGATGGTATTGGATTGCGTCGCAAAAGGCAAATCCGGCCACGCCGCCCGCGATGTTGGCGAAAATGCTATCGAAAATGCCATCAAGGATATTCACTGGTTTCATACTTTCAAATTCCCACAAGAATCCGATTTTCTCGGCCCCGTAAAAATGACCGTGACGATGATTGAATCCGGTTTGCAGCACAATATTATCCCCGGCATTTGCAAATTTGTCGTCGATGTTCGTACCACGGATGTTTACAGCAATCAAGAGGCGTTAGAGATTATCAAAAAAAACGTTTCCTGCCAGGTAACGCCGCGCTCACTACGCCTCAATTCTTCTCGTCTTGAGACGCAGCATCCGCTGGTTATCGCCGCTCGCAGCCTGGGATTAAAAACAGTTGGTTCGCCAACCATTTCGGATCAGGCGGTTATTCCCTATCCATCGGTAAAAATCGGCCCCGGAAAATCCGAACGCTCGCACACTGCGGATGAGTTTATTTATCTTGCGGAAATTGAAGAGGGAATCGAAATTTATATAAATCTTTTAGGAAATTTAAGGTTGAAGGAAACAGGATAAGATATTTTTATCCTGTTTCCTTCAACCTTTATCCTTTCGTTTCGGAGGAACGATCATGAAGCTTTGGGAAAAAGGCATTCCAACGCAAAAAATTATCGAGGAGTTTACCATCGGGAAAGATGCCGATCTGGATTTACTCCTTGCGGAATTCGATGTGTTAGGCAACATCGCTCACGCCAAAATGCTGGAAAGCGCCGGGCTGTTGGAAACAGACGAGTTGGAGGCGCTGCAACGCGAATTGAAAAATATCTACCGGGAAATCCAATCCGGAAAATTTAATATCGCAGGCGGCGTGGAAGATATCCATTCTCAAATCGAATTACTACTGACGCAGCGAGCAGGCGACGCCGGTAAAAAAATCCACGCCGGCCGCTCCCGTAATGATCAGATTTTATTGGATTTACGGCTTTTTATTCGAGGTGAAATTCAAAAGGTTGTTTTCGATACGAAAACGTTGTTTGATATACTAATATCTCTCAGCGAAGCGCACAAAAATGCACTGCTTCCCGGCTACACTCATTTGCAAATCGCAATGCCCTCTTCCTTCGGATTGTGGTTTTCCGCCTACGCCGAGAGCCTGGTTGACGATCTATCATTTTTACAGGCTGCATTTCGTATTGTAAACAAAAATCCATTAGGCTCTGCTGCCGGTTACGGCTCCTCCTTTCCGCTAAACCGCCAAATGACGACTGATTTGTTAGGATTCGATTCGCTGAATTACAACGTCGTTTATACCCAAATGGGGCGGGGAAAAACCGAACGCATCGTCAGCATGGCGCTATCGACGCTCGCTGCAACCCTCGGCAAATTTGCGATGGATGTTTGTCTTTACATGAACCAGAATTTCGGATTTATTACATTTCCGGCGGAATTGACGACCGGTTCCAGCATTATGCCTCACAAAAAGAATCCCGATGTTTTCGAACTAATCCGGGCAAAGTGTAACAAGCTACAAGCGCTGCCGAACGAGATCTCGCTGATCACTGCCAACCTGCCCTCCGGGTATCATCGCGATATGCAAATCATCAAAGAACAATTCCTCCCGGCTTTTGCGGAAATCAATGCAGTCCTGAAAATGATGGCGTTTATGCTGCCGCAGGTTATTGTGAAAGAAGACATCCTGGATGATGATAAATACAGCTACCTGTTCAGTGTTGATGCCGTTAATGAGTTAGTCAAAAACGGCGTTCCATTTCGCGACGCCTATAAAACCGTTGCTCACCAAATCGAGGCCGGGGAATTTCAGCCGCCAAAAGATGTGAATCATACGCATGAAGGCAGCATTGGAAATTTGTGTAACGAGCAAATTCAAGCGGAGATGGGTGAAATAATTAAAGGGTTTGAATTCGATAGGATCAAAAAATCGATAGATGAACTGTTGAAATAAGTAGTCGTGTAAAAATAGCCATCGCATTTACAAAGGCTAAGGCTGAGTAGAGCGTTTCAAAATTAGTTGTAGGGTTTATAAAATAGTCATGGTGAGCGGAGTCGAACCATGACCGCGCGGCTTCGACTCCGCTCAGCCTGACCTGGTGAGATGACTTAACCTACAAACAAATTCGAAATACGCTGCCAGTTTCATTTTCCCTTCGCGGCAAGTTTGGCTTCAATCAGCTGACTGTCTTTTAAGTTGAGCAAGTTTGCGCATTTTCGAACCAGGTAATCTTCGTTCATATCTACTTTTCCATCTGCATATACAATTCGCCAGAGCATTTCTACCACCCGAATTTTCTCCTCTACAGAATAGGTCTCATTAATCCGGTTGGTAAATTTCCAGATGTCGATGCTTTCCCCAACGGCTTTGGCGGCTTCTTCCGTTAGCTGTATGGCGACTTCATCGGAAATGCCAAACTGTCTTTTCAAATTTGCAATGATGTTGTCCCATTCGTTTTTGTCAAATTCCCGGTCAGAATTCGCAATTTCTAAAAACAACGCGCAAACGGCAACCTGTAAATCATGCTCCGAATGGCCGGAGCCGCCATCGTTTTCAGTGTCGTACTTTGGATCAAATAACCGTTTAAAAAACTCGATCATAGCTTCCCCTTTATTTAGCGCATTTATTTTGCATTTCCCTCTAAGCAGTTACGGCAGATTTGGCGTCTGAACCCAGCAATATAGCAATTTTGCGTGTATTTTCATTGCTGTCAAGAATTATTTTTGCTGTCATTGTTAGCGGCACAGACAACAACATCCCGACCGGTCCTAAAACCCATCCCCAAAATAGCAAGGAGAGGAATACGATTAATGTTGAAAGGCCAAGTCCCTGGCCCATCATCCGCGGCTCCAAAATATTTGCAAATACAAAATTAACGCCGAAGTAAATACCGGCCGTTATCATTGCACCTCCCCATCCAAACTGCACCAGGGCAAGCAATACTGCCGGCACTGCGGCTATTAAAGAGCCGATATTTGGTACATAATTCAACAGGAACGCCAGCAGCCCCCATAATATCGGGAAATCTATTCCAACAAAACTCAACAGAATTGAAATACTGATACCGGTTCCCAGGCTAATTAACGATTTTATTGCCATATATCGCTTTACATTTTCGATGGCGCGAAATAAATTGGGGATCGATTTATCAGGATTTTTGGAAATTGCCCGCAGCTTATCCGGAAAACCGGACGCTTCAATTAAAATAAAAACAACCATTAACGTGATAAACAATGTATTGTTCAACGTGGCTGCTAACCCGCTAACCGTTCCGCGCGCTAAATTCATAACCTGGTTCAAATCGAATAGTTTTAGAAAGGGGTTCTCCGGAATATCTGCTCCCAGCCCTCGCAGCCAGCTTAATAAAAATCCGACTTGCGTATTTAAGCTCTGTTCATAAGCCGGTAGCGCTTTAACCAGGCTGTCTAAAGATGTGCCAATTAGAATAACCAGCGCCATTGTCAATCCAAATCCGATCAGCAGCACGGCGATAAGGGCAATAGCGGTGGGAAATCCTCTTTCTTTTAACCAGAAAAACGGGGGAGCCAATAAAACGGAGATAAACAATGCCAGAAAAAACTGAACCAACATTCCGCTGGCTTCCCGAATGCCGGCAACAACGATGACAAGCGCAGCAGCGTTCAGCAGCACCCCGGCAACACGAACTTTACGGGTTGTGTCTTGTCGATCCATTGGTATACTCCTTTCAGGTTTTTACGGGTATTAGTGTCGATTAGAAGTTAGGAAAAATGAAGCGAAGAAACACCGTTTCTCCGCTTCACAACTTCTCGGGCTCATTTTATTTACAAAAGTTTATAATCAGGTGGGGGAATTTAATAAAATTTTAACTATGTCCCAAAACAGGACGGGGTTGATAAGGGGCTTCCAATGATGATATTTCTTCACTGTCGAGTTCGATTTTGCCGGCAGCGACCAATTCTTTTAACTGCGTTATGGTTCTGGCACCGATAATGGGGCTGGTAATACCCGGTTTGTGCAGCACCCAGGCAAGTGCGATTTGTGCCGGTTTAACATTTTTCTTTTCCGCTAATTCGATTACCCGATCCTGGATGTCAAAATCCTGGTCTACGTAGTAAAATTTTTGGGCGATAGTATCGGTTTTCGCGCGGGAAGTTGTGCCATATTCCTTTCGAGTGCGGTTTCCGGCTAAAAACCCCCGGGCGAGGGGACTCCAGGGAATCAGGGCAACCCCTTCCGAGCGGCACAGCGGGATCATTTCGCGTTCCTCTTCCCGGTAAATCAGGTTGTAATGGTTTTGCATGCTAACAAATCGCCGCCAACCGTTTAGTTTTGCCATATAAAGCGCTTTGGCAAACTGCCAGGCGTACATGCTAGAGGCGCCCAAATAACGAACTTTTCCTGCCTTCACCAAATCGTGCAAGGCTTCCAGCGTTTCTTCCATTGGTGTTTCGTGGTCCAGGCGATGAATTTGATAAAGGTCGATATAATCCGTTCCCAACCGTTTTAGCGAATCATCTACGGCAGAAAAAATATGTTTGCGGGAAAGGCCGCCCTGGTTGGGCTTGTCGCCCATCGGGAAATAGACTTTGGTAGCGATTACCACTTCATCGCGTTTGGCGAAATCCTTTAACGCGCGCCCGGTAATCTCTTCGCTAACGCCGATGGAATACATGTTAGCTGTGTCAAAAAAATTGAAACCCATCTCCAACGCTGCTTTGATAACATCCCGCGATTCTTTCTCTTCCAAAACCCATTCGCGCCATTTTTTATCACCAAAGGTCATCATGCCCAGGCAGAGTTGGGAGACTTTTAAACCGGTGTTGCCAAAGTTGACGTATTTCATCGAAAGCTCCTTATTTCATTAAGTTTGATATATTAATATCGCTGCAATCCGAACCTGTATAAAATACTGAATATTGTTGGTTTATCTGCCGAAAAATTGCGATTACATATCAGAATAGCGCTGCGTCGCTTGTAAAACAAGAAAGTGATTTTGGCTCCAGCAAAATTATTCTTCCTGTTCCTAAACTAAATAGCCTATTAACCACAAAATTGTCAGATTAAATCGTGATAATTACATAGTGATGCCATATATTGAGTATTCTTTTCCTTTTTCTAATGCCCAACAAGCATTACCGTAATCAAAGTGCCAGTATTCTTTTATATCAACCACAAAATCTTCTTTTTCAAATAGATTTATTAGCAATTTTCTGTTCTTCTTTGCTTGCGGCGAAATAAAAGGATGGTATGGGTAGCATTTGTCATTAAGATCTATTTTTAACCCGTCATTGGTTCCAAAATCCATAACACAATCATTTTTCAAATCATATATTAAAGCATCTACAGCCCCTCCCGTGGTGTGCATGGATTTTTTTTCCGGGGCAATGAAATATGAAACGAGTTCTTGAATTTCTTCTAATTGTTTATTTGGAAATTCTTTGCGTAAAAAATCAACTCTATTTTCCCATAAAAGCAGTTGATGTTCAAAAGATCTCCATACAGATCGAATGATTAATTTTTTATCTTGTATGTCTAAAAGTTTGCTTATTCGTCCTATTTTTTCATAGACTGCTTCTCTAACCATATATTTGTAGTTTTTATTAATTGATGGTTCGTATACTAAATTAAAATCAGATTCTTTTAAACTAATTAATCGAGAATTGTTTTCTTTAATTGCCACGGTTGGAAGAAGTAATTTATGACGGCGGTATTTTTGTTCAACCATTTCGCAATATTCTTGAGCATTCATATAAGTACATGAGTTTTTTATTACATAGGGTGATGTCATTACAGAGAGCAAGGCCCCATAATTTAGATCAAACTCTAATTCGTTTCCTACTTTTAATTCTATTTTCTTTGTGTTAACAATGATATGGTCACTGCTGGCCCCAAGGATGTAAATATCCGACCTGGGAGTCAGGCCGGAAACCATAACATCCTGCAATCCAACTCCCAATATAGCTCTTTTTGCATAGCCAAGGTCCTGAAACTCTGGAACATTTCCAAATGCATCTTGACAAACATCTCCACAAGGTAAAGATGGCTTTATTTTTGATTCAATAACTTCTGCCACCATTGTAAACGCATCTGTGAATAGACCTGGGATGGGTTTTCTATAGAGGGTTTCACATCCCAAATAGATCGATTCACCAAGTCGTAGGTTATTGATTTTTCCGACATCCTTAGTGGACATGAACCAGTTATAATTAGCAGAGTTTCCACCGGAAACAAATTCTAATGTCAGCCCGTGCTTTTCTTCAATAGCTCGAGCAATTGAAGAAAAGTATCCCATTTTCTCTTCATCAGGTTTGATCCCTCCAAAACAGGCTAGATTTGTTCCTAAACCTACAAGCTTAATTCCTTCCAACCCTACTACCTGTTCAACGGCGTTATCTATATCCGAGGGCATTAGCCCTTCTCTTAAGTCCCCCAGCTCCACCATTAATATTATTTTATGTGTGGCATTATACTCTAGGGCAAATTTTGAGAGTCTTTTAACGACTGAAATTTCTGAATTCAGACTAATATCTGCATATTTCACCACAGCTTCGGCCTGGCTTAGGAAAGGTGTTCTCAGTAGGAGGAACTCTGCTTGTATACCTGCGTTACGCATCCTTCTGATATTGGCAATCTTTGAATCAGCAAGTATGCTTATTCCGTTTTTTACTAAAACATCAGCGATATCAGGATTTCCGCAAACCACTTTTGTAACACCGATAACATCAATGCCCTTTGAGCCATATAGTTCCTTTAGCGTTTTGGCATTATGCGCAATTTTCTCAAGATCGATCTCTATTCTTGGGGTTGGCATCGCAAGGCAACTGTTTTTTGCAGTTTCGGAAATACCGTGAATAACTCTTTAACTAGTTTATCACATCCTTTTTTTAAGACGTCTGTAGTCGGTAGTTCATATTTGTATTCATACGCCACAATTGTGTCTTCAAGTTCATCATCGGTCATATCTTCGTGGTTGAGTGTGATGGCAATTACCCTCGATTTAGAGAATACCTCTATTAGTTCTATTTCACTTTCAAGTGTGGGCATGGGTATATTGGGATAATCGCAATGGTTTTTTCTATTTGGCGGGTGCTGGAGGATAATTGCATTGGGCATTGCTCCTCTTATTATTGCACTTGAGGAGGTAAACGCAGGATGGCTCAGGGCACCCTGTCCTTCGACGATGATAATGTCCGGGTGCTCCCTTTCATAGGCTTGTAGAATTGCATTTTCAACCTCCCCGGTTGCAAAACCAGAAGTTAAAACATCTACTGCGATACCATATTTTGAACCCTGGAGAATTCCAGTTTGCCCCGTTGCTATAAATGCTGTGTTCAGTCCCTCCAGTTTCAAGGCGTCAACGAGATTTACCGCGGTTGTTCGTTTGCCAACAGCGCAATCTGTACCAAGTACAGTGATTACCGGAGTTTTGACTTCAAGGATACGTCCTGAGAAATTATGCAGGTCCTTTCTCTGGGGAGCTTTTCTTATATCATAGATTTGGACGCCATACTCACGCGCCTTTTTCATAAATTCTTTATCCTCGGTGAAAAATTCCGGTAGCCCGTTTACAATATTCATCCCCTTTTTCATAGCATGGAAGATTATCTCTCTCTGTTTCTTGTCAAGAAATGAAGCGAGTGGCGCAATGCCGTAAATGAAATATTCCGGAACAAAACCCAGGTTCTCGATGGCATCATCAATACTTTCGAATACCGGGATTCCATTTTTTATTCCATCAAGATATTCTCCTGCGTCAAGACCTTTCTTTGAGCTATCAATAATACCAAGGACATCATACTTTTCGGAGTGCCTGGCAAGCCCGTTTGCAACCTTACCATCTATCTTTCCAAATTCATTTTCACTATATACGAATGCTTTTGCTTTCATGAGTTACCTCTTTAATTGATTGATTATTTAGTATCCATTATGGGGTTTTTTGCCCAATCCCTCGAAAAGTATGTTCCAAGATTATACTTTCTGTGCTGTCAGGTCCGAATCGGTTTCAATGAGGTAGCGATACACACTTAAATAACGGTGCTGAAGTAAAACAAATACTTCAGCACCTATCGGTGGGATGATGAGGGAAGTTGTTAAAATCACGAGACTTAAAGTTTGATACTAATAAAAGATGTTGTGCTCCAAACTCCTTTCAAGCCGAGTTGACTGCCTATTTCGTATCCATAATGATCGGCAGCCCGTCTTTTCCCGCGCCGACGATGATCACTTTGGTGTTTGTTGAGCTGGCAAGTTTCTCGGTGGCTTCGATTCCTTTCCAGCGGAGTAATTGTTCGCTGATGCCGGCGGCTACAATCGTCTGGAAATCAGCGATACCTTTTGCTTCAATCCGTTTCCGGTCCGCTTCCTGTTTTTCTTTCGTCAGGATGAATTCCATCCGCTGGCTTTCCTGATCCGCTTTCTGTTTTTGTTCAATCGCTTCGGTAAGCTGAACCGGCAGCGCGACATTGCGCAGCGGCGTCGTTTCAATCGTTACGCCGCGTGGGGCAACGATTCTGGCAAGCTCTTCCTGAATTGCCATGCCAAGCTGGTCGCGTTCGGTTGAATAAAGCGCACTGGCCTGGAAACTTGCCGTGACTGCGCGGCTGATAGAGCGGAATTGCGGGATGAGAATAATCGTTTCGTAATCGCCGCCGGCCACGGTTTTGTAAACGCGAGCTGCAGAGTCCGGATTGAGCCGGTAGAGCGCGCTTATCTCCAATCCGATGGTGAGTCCTTCACGTGAGAGCACTTCCATTGTTTCCTTATGTTCTTTGGTCTGGATGGAGAATTTGATGACCCGCGCCAGCGGATTCACCAAATTGATTCCGGATGGAAGCGTCCTCTCAGACACGATGCCGAAAAAATCTACCACGCCAACGTGTCCCGCGGGAACTTGAGTGAAACACTGGATCAGCGCAAGAATTCCGAACGCGCCCATGGCGAGAAGACTTCCGACGCCAACGGGCTGGAATGCAGCGTTGTTTTGTTTTACCTTCCCCGCGGCGCTTCGCCACACAAAAAAGGCCGCTATGCTAATGAGTACTGCTAATATGAAGATCATGATGAAATCCTGTTTTATTTTATGTTATGTATTTATCCAAACTTCCTGATTTGTTTTCTTTAGGGTAACGCGCTTAATAAATAATATCCACAGCGGGCTTAGCAAGAGTGTTAGTGAAATAACGACAATCGTCATTTGATAGCTAAATTCCGTAATAATTGCCGCGGAAATTCCAACCCCGGCCAACACAAAACTAAATTCACCAATCTGGGAAAGTAAGGCACCCCCGTATAAACTATCTCGCCAATTCTCCCCTAAAAAACGCATGATAACTGCATTAACAGCAGTATTGATCAACACAGAAATGACAACCAAACTTAAAGCAAGCATCAAATTATCCTGTAGGAAATTCAAATCAACTAGCATTCCGATGCTGACAAAAAAGAACGCCACAAAAACCACATGAAAAGGTTCCAAACGTTCATACACCCAGTGAGTTTCTTTTGCAACGGAAATCAAAATACCAGCCACAAATGCCCCTAACGCTGCTGATAGATTAAATATCCCGGTAATGAATGCCAAACCAAAACAGAGCATGAAAGCGGAAAATACCTGAAGTTCGTTATCTTTCCGAAGCAACTGCCCGAAAGGCATTTTGAACTCTCCTTTAATAATGACCCAGACGAGCAATGCAATAATGCCAAGCCCCCCAATAATCTGTAGAATAAGGCCCGCAATATTGAGAGCAGCCCCACCGAGAAAATTAATTGAAATCATCATCGGAACGATAGCGAGGTCTTGAATTAATAAAATCCCGATAACATCCCTGCCCACATCGGTATCTATTTCCTTCCATTCCTGAAGAATTTTAATAATCACGGCAGTACTACTTAAGCTGATCACAAATCCCAGGAGCACGCTTTGCGCCAGGGGCCAATCAAGCCAATATCCCAATCCGCAAAGAATGCCCACACTGATTAATATCTGTAATAGTGTTCCGATAACTGCCACACGCCAATTGGCAACGAGGCGGGGCAATGACATTTCCATTCCGATAAAAAACAATAGCAGCAAAACACCAATAGATCCTATTTGATGCAAATCTAATTGATCACTGATGAGAGCAAGGCCATGAGGCCCAATAATGACACCAACAATCATATAAGCAACAATATATGGCTGTTTTAACCGGTGTATAAGAAACCCAACAATTAGAATGGCCAATACAGCGGAGGTGAGCATCACCATGACCGGATCCATGTGCATCAGCGAAATTCTCCCTTTATATCAACTACAACCACGACGTTCTCCTGGTTGATAAAATGATCACAACTTGATTTGCTTATCGGCATTATGGGAATCGAGGCCAAGAGCGGGTTAACCTGCTGCACTTTCAGTCTGGCTGGTCAAGTAATTCTCCAGACCCATCTGTTCGATCTGTGTACGCTGTATTTTTGCCCAATCGGCGTGCCCCTCTTCCATTTTGAGAATCTCGGTCAACAGGTTTACCGTGGTCTGGTCAGCAACTTCGTGCGCCAGACCGATAGCGCAGTTGTAGGCGCGTACCGCCGCAATTTCAGAGCTCTGGTCGCTGCTCACAATTTCTGGCACCGATTGGCCGATCTTTGTATGGTTAAGTCTCGAGACGACCGGCATGCCTTCCAGGAAAATGATGCGCCGGATAAGCCGCTGGGCGTAATGCGTCTCGTCCCTCGCATGCTTCTCGATCGCCTGATGTAGTGTTGGTGTACCCCCAACTGTTGCACATCCCAGAGTGTGCTATATACTGGTTGATAGCAGTGAGTTTATCGTCCAGGAGCTGATTGAGCACTGTGAGTAACTTGTCAATTCCTTTCATGTTTGTTTCTCCTTTTATCTATTTATGCTGCTGCGTTCACACGATTATTCTCTTTTAGAAAGCGCTGTCGAACTTTTGCCGCAATCTGAGGATCCGTCATCTTGTCAACTGTTTCAATACCAACGATACGCCCACCGAGGTTGTCTCTTTCAAGACGTTTCTTCAGTTCGCCCTTAGCCTCTCCAGGGCCAAATATCAGAATAGATTCTGCATCACGAATACAGGCAATGACTGCATCGTAGTAAAGGTTGAGATGTCCCGTAAATTTTTTCTGACGGCTATCACTTGCCGGTACTTGCTGTGATTCATAGGAACCCTTAAGAGGTGAATCGCCGGTGCGGCGGAGTTGTTTTTCAGCTTTTGATATTATCAGTTTTGTTTTTTCTCCTTGATCCGTAACAACCACGATAACAGCTTTCCTGTGGTCAATCCATAAACCTGTTTCTTTTTTCATTGATTTTTTCCTTTCTTATTTTCCGCTGCGTTGCCGATTGGGCTCCCAGTTCATGCAGTGTTCGCAGGAAGATGATGTCATCTTCCCGGCTCAACATGCCAATGACGTGGGCCATTCCGCGTGACGGTCCATCTGTTGGAGAGCAGTCCTAAAGATCAGAAACCAGGAACAATCCAGACCAATGGGAATTCCCATGATCCTGCCGAGGGGTATATTTTGTCGAATCATTGCTTATCTCCTTTTTTCAATTCCTCAACTGTCTTTGCGAAAACTCCTTCGAACATCGCGCCAGTTGTCTTGCTTAAAAAAAATTTTTACAGATTATTTCCGCCATCATCCTGCCAACGTCTTTCATTGCTTGCTTGAAGTTCGGAAACAGGTTTCCGGGCCGTTATTTCCCTCACCGGATGTTTATATCGGTGGGTTTTTTGTACTGTCTCATTCTGCTCCAATATCTCCAAAAAAGACCGCTTACCTTGTTTTGCCGCGACAACTGCCAGAAGGGTTCGGAGAGAATTGGCAGTTTGTCCCTTTCGTCCAATCACTTTTCCCATGTCCCCGTCGCCCACGCGTAATTCGAAGACGACAGTTCGTTCACTGGTGATTTCGTTAACCTGAACTTCGTCAGGTTTATCGACCAGGTGTTTAACTAAATATTCAATAAACGCTTTCATTGACTGCCTCCTTTTAACTTCCGGAGTTTTCCCGAAGTAGACTGAATTAAAGCTCAATGTATTTGGTTATCCAACAGCCTGCGACGCCCCGATCATCCCGCCTCCAGTTTTCCTACCCAGCTTCCTCAGAAAGCGATAATGTGCTGCGACTGCCTGACGCAGGGTCGGGTATGAAATATAAGCGACCCGGAATTCCCGGCAGGTACGCTCGACGATTTCGCTAATAGCAGGGTAGTGGATGTGGCAAATTTTCGGAAAGAGGTGATGTTCAATCTGAAAGTTCAACCCGCCGCAATACCATGCTGCCAGCCTGCTTTTCGGGGCAAAATTTGCCGTGGTCTCCACCTGATGAATGGCCCATTCGTTATCGATTTCCCCGGTATCCTGATCCGGGTGCGGGAAAGCATTGTCTTCCACGATATGAGCCAATTGAAAAACGGTGGCCATCGTAAAACCGAGGACCACATGCACGAGCAGGAAAAAGGCCAGAACATGCAGTGCCGGAAGAAAAAACATCGGCAGCACCAGCATATAACCGAAATAGAAAATCTTGGTGAGAAAAAAAAGGAATGATTCGGCGACAGGAGGTTTCGGCAAATTGTAATCGCCAATCCGGCGTGTGAAAAACTTTATAAAATCACCGGTCGTGACCCACAGCAAGGTCATCAAGCCGTATAGCGGGAAGGCAAACCAGTGCTGAAACCGGTGCCAGGGCCGCCGCGCTTGTTCGGGGCTAAACCGCAGGATACCGAAAACCTGAATATCATTATCAAGTTCGTTAATGTTGGTATAGGTGTGGTGCAGGATATTGTGTTTGTGCCGCCAAAACATGTTGCTGCCGCCAATGAGATCGAGGGTAAACCCCATGATCCAATTCAAGCGTTTGTTTTTTGAATAACTGCCGTGAGCGCCATCGTGCATAATGTTGAACCCCACCAGCACGAACCCCTGCGCTACTGCAATCGCGGAGATAGTAGCCAATATCAAAGAGGATGCAGAAAATAAAAGCAAAGCGTAAGCGGTCGCCAGCCACACTAAAATAACTGTGGTTTTTAAGACCATACGCCAGTCGGCGTTTTTGGAAATACCGTTTGCCTCAAAATAGTAATTCACGCGTTTCTTGACTTCTGTATAGAAGCCGATGCGTTGTGGAAAAGTTGCTTTCTTCATATCCTTCCTTAATGTTTTCTGTTGCGTAATCTGGTTTTTTGCTGCGATTTCTGACGTTGCGTTTCACCACGAACTAACGAAAAAATGTAAATAGTGGCCAGGATGGCTGATATGGTAAAGATAATTATTATACTCATTGTTTTTTCCTATTCTTCAGGATTTAGCGATTCAACTTAATGCTTGTGATTAGGTCCATAACCTAAACTCACACCCAAAACTAGTGTATTTCATTGTCACTACCGTATTTATTTGATCGGTAAATTGAGCGGCCTTCCGGGAAGCGGCGATGACTAAAATTTTATACCGGTTGAGGTCTTTTTTTATCCTCCCAGGGTATCTTTAGGATTTTTTTCCTGTTTCTTTTTAGCTTTATTCGCTTTGTCATTCTTCTTTTTTGATTTTTGCTTGCGGCTCTTTTCCCGGTCTTTCTTGCCTTTGTCGCCCATTTTATAATCCCTTTCGTTTAGTAAGCGAAAATTTATCTTAAGTAAGTGTTCTAAAATATTTTGATATTTAATTTTCTCTAAGCTCTTAAAAAACAATAAACTTTCATTAAGAAATAGATATGTCCACCTACTTATTAGTCTTTTTAATACCATCATTTACTTCCAAGATATTCAGCGACTTATCCCAGGGCCTCCCGGATAGTACCAAGTACTGATTGTGAGGAGGGTTCATCGATAGGCAGCCTGGGAACCCCCGATTGGTACAAGTAAGCGGCTTCGCCTTTTTTCGAGAGCGTTATGATTTTTAGAGATGGATACTCTGCGAGCAAATGACGGCATATTTTGGGTTCCCCGTTCGATTCCAGTGGGGTGACAATGGCCACATCCACGGCCATCGCCCTGGCGGCTCCCAGAAGTTGGATAGGGTCAATCACTTCACCCACCACCTCCATATCCGGCTGATGCTCAATCAAATTTCTAATCACTTCTGACAACAACTTTGGCCGGCTCGATAACAATATTTTGATTTTTTTCATAAACTTGTCGCCTTTTCTCCTGAACAAGCGTCTGCACGCCATGTTCCCTAAATTCCGCCATTACCGGTTTCGGAGCGATGATAATAACCGGGCAAAATCGTTCCCATGGTGAGTTCAATTGCTATTCAAGTGAACCCTTTTATCATGAGCAATTTAGAACAGCGACACAATAGACCTGAAGGTTCAATTATGGTCTATGGAAAGGACTACTCCTTTTGGGGTGTAAACTTTTGAAATTTTCGTATTGTTGATTCTAACGGCTGGATATGGTCCCCATGAATTTTGGGAGAAGTTTGAGCAATTTCCAATAATCGTCTCAAGTGAGACAAAGTGTCTGTGAATTCAACAAATGTTAATCGGTTGGGATGCACTCCCTGGTAGTTTCGAATCAACGACGGATTACTCTCTAACAACTTCTTCGATAGTGGTTTCTTGCACATCAATGGCTCCTCCTTGAAGCCTCATATTAATTTTACAATTAGCTTATTTAATTAGGGCAAAAACTGATAAAGCAAATTCTAAAATGTGAGGCCCATCCCCATCATCATAAGTCCTTCCCTTGAAATAAGCTTTTGGAACCTCGCACTTAACCGTGCGTCCATTTCTGGAGTGAACCATTTTAATATGAGCAAATTAGAACGGCGACACAATAGACCGGAAGGTTCAATTATGGTCTACGGGAAGGACTACTCCGGAGATGGTCATTCATGAGGTTTTAGGAGGGTGAAGTACTAGTACTGCTATTATTTCTTTCTCAGCAGGTTTCTTTCACGGGCATATTGTACCGCTTCCAGGCGGTTATGCAATTGCAGCTTGTCAAGAATATTATGGATGTGATTTTTTACCGTTTGCACTTCGATGGAGAGCCGTTGGGCAATTTCCTTGTTAGACAACCCTTCGGCAATCTTGTTAATAATTTCCACCTCGCGCGGTGTCAGTTTGACGGAACTTTGTGGTATTCGATCTCCTGCTAACTCTGCGACACGGGAAAACAACGAAGCTGCCATGCGGGGAGAGCAGAATGATTCACCGCGATTCGCCGATCGAATCGTTTCAACGAGATAATCGAATGAGGCTTCTTTTAGCACGTATCCGGCAGCCCCGGCCTCAATACAGGCCATGATCTCATCTGTCAAGTCAGGCATACCGAGGATAATCACTTTGACCTCCGGCATATCCTGGTGCAAGGCCTGGGTTACTTCAATCCCACCCTTCTCCGGCATGCCAATGTCTATAAGCGCCACCTCCGGGCGTAACTCCCGGATTTGCTCCAAAGCCTTGCGTCCACTTGCCGCCGCGCCGACGACCATGAGATCTTCTTGCTCTGCCAGCATGGAAACCAGACCCTCACGGAGCAAACGATTGTCGTCAACAATAAATACGTGAATAGGCTGTTTCATATAAGGTTACCTCGGAACAAAGCGGCTCCGCATTTTTGCAAATCAATCTAAAAATGCGCGTAAAGCTCTGCTGCGGGACGCATGGCGCAATCGCCGAAGCGCTTTCTCTTTAATTTGCCGTATCCGTTCCCGGGTTAAATTAAAGCGATCACCGATTTCCTCTAACGTCTGGGAACTCTCATATCCCAGGCCATAATACATCCGTACTATCTCTGCTTCGCGCTTTGTTAACGTTATGAGCGCACGTTCTATTTCAACTCTTAAGGAATCATTGACTAATTCCGAATCCGGCGGTGGTTGATGATTATTTTCAATAACATCAAGCAAACGGCTATCTTCGCGGCTACTAAAAGGAGCATCCACAGATACATGCCGCCCGGAAACTCGCAAGGTATCCGTTACTTCAGTATCTTTCATATCCAGTTGCTCCGCAATTTCGCTGGCGGTTGGCTCTCGTTCAATCTCTTGTTCCAGCGAAGAGTAGGCTTTTCCAATCTTATAAAGTGCGCCCACGCGATTCAGTGGGAGGCGTACGACTCGCGGATGGTCCGCCAACGCCTGCAAAATTCCCTGGCGAATCCACCAAACGGCATAAGAAATAAATTTGAATCCCCGGGTTTCGTCGAACCGCTTTGCAGCCTTCATCAATCCCAGGTTGCCTTCATTAATTAAATCTCCGAAAGAAAGTCCTTTGTTTTGATACACTTTCGCCACACTTACCACAAAAAGAAGATTCGACTCGATTAATTTATGCAATGCCTGCTGATCGCCCTGTTTGATTCGCTGTGCCAGTTTAATTTCTTCTTCCGGGGTTAATAGGGGAACTTCTCCAATTTCTTGAAGGTATTTTTCTAAAGATTGGTTTGCGCGGTTGTCAAAACTTCTGATCACTATTTTGAACCTCCAAATATTGTTAAATATTCCGTCTTAATCGAGCAATCGGTATATCTAAGAACTCTCGATATTTTGCGACGGTACGTCTCGCAATTGGTATACTTTCTTTATTTAACATTTGAGCGAGCCTTTCATCGCTGTAGGGTTTGCAAGGATTTTCCGTGGCGATAATTTCTTTGAGGTGTTCTTTAATTCTCAAGGTGCTTAATGTCTCACCGTTGTCGGTTTCCATACCTTCGTTAAAAAAATGCTTTAATTCAAATACACCATAATCCATATCGACATATTTACCCTTGCAAACCCGGCTAATGGTGGAAATATCCATTTCGATCTCTTCGGCAATATCTTTCATAATCATCGGTTTGATGTGCTCCGGGCCATTTTCAAAAAAACCTCGTTGTTTGTCGACGATCGCTTCCATGGTTCTCTGCATCGTTACCTGGCGCTGTTGAATGGCTGTTATAAACCATTTCGCTGAATTCACTTTGTCTCTTAAAAATTTTCGGGTCTCATAATCCAGTTTTTTGGGCTGCCGGATCATCTTTTTGTAGTAATGGCTGATTCTCAGGCCAGGAGTTTTATAAGCATTGAGAGATATAACCAGTTCATCATCTATTTTTTCCACATAAAAATCGGGGATAATGTAGTTTCGTTTGGCGTCGGAGTAACCTTCACCGGGCTTTGGATTTAACTTACTAATGACTGCCAGGGCATCTTTAACATGATCAAGAGGGATTTCAAGCCGTTTGCCGACTTTTTCAAAATGGTGGTTAACAAAATCCTGGTAACATTCTTTCAGAATAAGTAATGGAATAATATGTTTCTCATCTTCGTGTTTGGATTCTAATTGAATAATCAAACATTCTTGCAAATTTCGGGCGGCAATGCCGGGAGGGTTAAGTTTTTGAATGAACTTTAAAACTCGCTCTACTTTTTCCGGAGAGGTTTCAAAAACCTGCGCGATTGATTCTGCGGTTATTTCAAAATCCAGGTAACCATCATCCCGCAAGCTGTAAATAATATATTTGCCAATGCGAAATTCTATATCTTGTAAATTTAGCAGTTGCAATTGATCAAGCAAGTGTTCTGACATAGTAACTAGATTGGGTTCCGGCAAGTCGGGTTTTTCTTCACTACGATCTACCGGCAGACGAGGTTCCGGCAAGTCTTCATCATCATTAGGCAAAAGCTCCTCAAGATTCACTTCTTCCTGGCTCTCATCATTTAATTTGTCTTCTTCACTTTTATTGTTTTCTTCCAGCGTTTCGAATTCATCCTGAATCTGTTCCTTCTCCGTCTCCTCTTCGTCTATTTCCTCTTCATCCTCTTGTGTGTCTTCCCATTCTTCTGTTTCTTCTAAAACCGGGTTTAGCTGTAACTCCATTTGTATTTTTTGCTCCAGCAATAACATTGGGAGCTGCAACAGGCTGGAAACAAGAATTTGCTGCGGTTTTAAAATTTGTGATTGGGTTTGAACTAGGACTTGTCCTAATTTTGGCATTCTTGTTTACCTCATTAAGATTTTTTCCTGTTTACTCAAGAATTTCGAGGATGCTGCGCCTTCCATTTTTTGCTGCGGATGCTGCGTTTAAAAGAAAACGAATAGCGGCTGCCGTTTGACCTCTTTTACCGATCACTTTTCCGATATCACCTGTTCCCACACGTAATTCATACACTGTTACACGTTCGCCTTTTACTTCCGCTATTTGAACATCACCCGGTTTATCTACTAATTGTTTAACAATATGCTCTATGAATTCTTTCATCACTTCTCCTCATTCTAAAGAAGAATATTCTATGAAATATATTACTTACTATTTTTTACAGATTTATTGGTTAGCTTAGGGAATTTGCGAGCAAATAACCAGAAAGGAATTGTGATAGTAGCCTTATTTTTTTCATGCTGGTTAAACATTACTAACGATTTTTGCAGCCATACGGTTTGATCTTTATAATTTACCAGTATGGTTTTTACTGTCTCTTCAGCAATCAGCGCCTCAATCACAACCGATCTTTTTACAGCTGGATCAAAGAGCCGATTTTTTAATAGTTTTACCCGGTTGATCCAATTCATTGTTTATACTTAGGCTCACATTATATAACTTTTTTGGATAATCCAGATACTTTCAAAGCTGTAAATTATGGCATGGATAAAATTTTACCACCCGATATCCATATTATTGGGCAGTTTTCCGTTCATTAATTCAGCTATGTTATCTGTCTTATTTACATTCAAATTGATGTTAAAATCCGCCTTCGGAAGCTGCGCTATAATATGCGATTGAAAATCCTGGTACATAGAAATTGCTATTTCTTTCGGAGTGCACTCAAGAAGTATCGCTAATGCCAATTGCTCTGACGCGGGCCCTTTATTCCCCCAGGAAAACCTCTGACTATGATGATGTATTTTAAGGCTTTCCCCGGGGGTTAGCAGCTTACCATCAAGGAATACCTCCTTAGTTGCCCAAATGCCGTTAATTTTAATTTTCATGGCGTTTTCTCTTTACAGGTAATAAGGAAAAATCATTACCAACGCCCACCCCCTCCTCTGTTTCCTCCACCTCTCCGTTTATCAGAACGTGGGCGGGCTTCATTTACAACAATATTATTTCCTTTTAATTCGCTGCCATCTAACTCCTTCATTGCTGCTTGAGCTTCCGATTTAGCCTCCATTTCTACAAAACCAAATCCCTTTGATACGGCAGTAAACTTATCTTTAATTATATTAACAGATTCCACTCTTCCGAATGCCGAAAAGGCTTCACGTAAATCTTCCTCTTTAACTTCTTGCGATAAATTTCCAATATAAATATTCATTCTGTTGCCCTTTCAAATTATTTAGAGTCCAATAAAAAAGGCGACACCAGTGAGTGTCGCCTTTTCTGTTTAAACCGGTATTGGTTTACTCAACTTTTGGGTTTTTGAACTTTAATGAAAAGAGGTATCATACATGACCTACTCTCTTTTTGATCTACCCGATATTTTTATAAACTACAGTGTGATTACATCTTGAGCGTGAGGACCTTTCTCACCTTCTCCAATCGTAAATTCCACTTTCTGCCCTTCTTCCAGGGAACGAAAACCACCATCCTCACGAATAGCGCTAAAATGAACAAATAGATCTTCACCTTCACTGTTTGAAATAAAACCATAACCTTTACTGGCGTTAAACCACTTTACAACTCCGTTTACTCGGTCTGACATTACTGTTACTCCTTTAAATAAAAATATAAATATAAATTAATTGACTTTTGAGTTATTCTAGACTGGTGAGAGATTAATCTTGAGCAGGCTGGAATTCCTAAAAAGGTTAATCAAGCTAAGCTAATCCTTTAGCTGTGTCAAGGAATAAGAATAAAAGCGGTTATTTTATTATGATGAGAAGCCATCGATAATCCGAAATGAACAACCGAGCTTTTATTCACTACCCTGGGTGTCATTTTCTTGTTTGTCAGCTAGCTTTATCAAATAAGCAGCGACAGCAGTACCTTCCCGCTGGCGCAGGTTTACACAATCCATTACGGATTCAGATACTTTTTGCAACGTATTCATGGTTCCCGGTACCTGGTGGGCGGGATTGGAGAAAAACTCACGGGCTTTTTCCAGTCGTTCTGCAGAGCAACCACGGGCGCTGAATGGCATAAAAGCGGCGTACTCCGCAGGCAGGCGAGAAGTAATTGCATCATAATTTTTAAGTAACCAGTTAAAATTGCGGTCGCGGCCTTCTGCTGTATCGGCAATACGGCGGGGAATCGTAAACAGTTCGTTCGGATGTAAGGGGCCTTCTAAAATATAGGCCAAGGCGGCATCTTGTAATTTGGAATCGGAAAATGCACCGAGCGCTCCCAGGAATAAACCCCGCAGCACCGGGGATTTTGCCGTTTCGAAATTGGATTTATAGGTTTGGAAAAGCGTTTCATCGCCTTCCAATGCGGCGATTCGCAAAATTACACCGGCCATCGAAGGATCTGTCGCAGCGGGATTAGCCAGAATTTCCCGGGCTTTGGTTTTCGCAAATTCACGTATCTCCCGATCATTGCCCTCATCGCCAAGCCAGCCGATTAGCTGTGGCCGGAGCGCAGAAACAACCGCCGGCTCTCCGTCCTTTTTCTCCAGCCCAACCCGGTTTAGCGCCGGTCGAAATGTTGTTCGAATATAGAAGGCAAAGGCATCACGAAGATCATCCGGGATAAAGGCGTCGCGAATTTTAAGAAGTTTGGAAGCCACACTCGCAACAATGTCCGGCTCCGGAGAGCGGGCAAACCCGCTGAGGATAGAGAGGTAAGTATCGCCGCTGATAACACCAGCGTCCAGCAGCGCGGTGGCATTTCCCAGGAACGCTACCTGCTCGCGCTCGCTAAGGGCGCCTTGCGGCTGTTCCGCTAACAAAAGCAGCATTTCAGCTGGGATATTCCAGCGATAGTAGCCGTAGGTACCGGCGTCCGGCATAACCCATTTAACATTTTCTCCCAGGGATATGCTTTTCGATTCTTCTTTTAGAAGCAGCGTTTTGGTTTGCGTCGAATTACCATCGGAATATTTTAAGTGCAGCGGCAACGCCCAGGTTTGTGCTGCCGCTTCGT
>CAXHHS010000014.1:0-21724 GCA_964015645.1 uncultured bacterium | reverse complement strand
TCGGAGATGTGTATAAGAGACCGGGCGTGTAGAATTATTTATAGAGCAAGTTCTTGAACACCGTCGAAATCAAAATTCCCAGCGATCCGAAATTTTTGAAGATCGTGCGCTGTGCCATCGAACATTTATGTGACGTGTGCGAATTTTCGGATACGGAACGAAGCGCAATTAAGCTGGCAGTGGATGAGGCAGTAACGAATATTATTCGCCACGCTTATAAAAATCAGCCGGATCAGCCGATTATCATGACGTGTCGTTTGCTGGACGATCGCCTGGAAGTTGTTTTAAAAGATTTTGGCACCAGCGCAAAATCAAAGGAAATCAAATCAAGGGAATTAGATGATATTAGGCCGGGTGGATTGGGGGTTCACCTAATTAAAACCGCCATGGATATTGTGGATTACGATCCAACGGCAAAAGATTGTAACAAAATAACACTGGCAAAATACTTACCGGGTAAAAAGGAAGAAGACGAATGTTAGCTATAAACATACTCAAGCAGAATTCAGCAACAATTGTGGAAGTTGACGGCGAAGTCGATCTCTATTCATCTCCGGATGTTCGCAAATCATTGTATCAACTGATCGATAAAAAAACGACGATTATTATCGTAGACCTGAAAGAGGTTCCCTATATGGATAGTTCTGGCGTTGCTACATTGGTAGAAGGCTGGCAAAAGGTTAAAAGTTATGGTGGAAAAATTTTGTTAACCAGCCTGCGAAAAGAGGTTCGCGATGTTTTTGCCCTCACTAAATTAGAGGATTTTTTTGAGATATATGATACCCGGGAAGACGCTTTAAAAAGTATTGGCACAGATGGAAACAGCGAATAAAATATTCGGCAGCATTGGCCGCAAAGCGTTATTGATGGTTGACCATGTTCTCCAAATCCGGCGATTATCCGGCCAGGTATTTTACTGGACGGTAATTGCGCCCTTCCGCGGAAAAGGCATCAATTGGAAAAACGTATTTGACCAGATGGTGAAAATGGGCGTCGATTCGCTGCCGATTGTTTCGCTAATCGCATTTTTCGTGGGACTGATTATCGCTATGCAATCGGCTTACCAGTTAAAGCAATTTGGGGCTACCATTTATGTCGCAAATCTGGTTGCGGTTTCTTTACTTCGCGAATTGGCGCCGCTGCTAACCTCGATCATCGTTACCGGCCGCAGTGGATCAGCTATTACCGCAGAAATTGGCACCATGAAAGTGTCGGAAGAAATCGATGCGCTGCGTACGATGGGATTAAACCCCGTAAAATACCTCGTCGTTCCCCGTGCCCTGGCCATGTTGATTATGCTGCCCTGCCTCACGGTGGTTGCTGACTTTGTCGGTATCTTCGGCGGTTATATAATTTCGATTTCGACGCTAACGATTACCAGTGTTCGCTATATCGATCAAACGATTTCCGCCCTGGTACTTACGGATTTAATGAGCGGATTGGTAAAAAGCGTTTTCTTTGCCATCATTATCGCTGTAAACGGCTGCTACCAGGGATTTGGCGTTAGCGGCGGCGCAGAAGGCGTTGGTAAATCCACGACGCGCTCGGTAGTCGTATCAATTTTCCTCATCATTGTCGCGGATGTGTTGTTTACAGCGCTATTTTATTCCGCGTTTTAACAGCTATTTTTTGCCACAAAGTCACTAAGCCTCAAAGGGGCACAAATGCAACATAAACCTTTGACTGAAAGGGAAGAGTATATAGCGAAGCATATTGTAGACGCTGCTTATATAGTACATAAAAAGTTAGGCCCGGGATTGTTAGAAAAAGTATATGAGGTTTGTTTCTGCCATGAGCTTTCGAAAAAGGGATTAAGACACCAAAGGCAAATAGATCTTCCAATTATTTATGATAAGATTACTTTTGAAGAAGGATTGCGGTTGGATGTTTTGGTGGAAGATTTGGTTATTTGTGAATTAAAAGCAAAGGATGAAGTAAACCCGGTATGGAAAGCCCAGGTTCTTAGCCATTTGAAATTGACAGGCAAGCGCCTGGGCTTTTTAATCAATTTTAACGTAACTTTCATAAAAGATGGTATAAACAGAATCATTTTGTAGAACTTTATACCTTTGAGAAGCTGTTTTAAAAGGTGCCGAGAAGGCACGAAGAAATCATAAAGAAAATACAAAATAATAAATAATTTAGTGAAACTTAGTGGCTTAGAGACTTTGTGGCATAAGGCATAAATTGAAATGTTCAAAACGGCTTCAAAAACTTTATAGCAAAAAATGAAAGACCCAATTATACAAGTAAAAGATTTAATTGTAGTTTATGGCCAGCGAACGGTGCTGAATGGCATCAATCTGGATATTTACCCGGGAGAGTCGCTGGTTATTTTGGGGCGCTCCGGTTGCGGTAAAAGCACGCTGTTGCGGCACATGATCGGCCTTGCCAAACCCACCAGCGGCCAAATCTTAATTCATGGCAAAGAGATTTCCGCTATGAAAGAAAATGACCGCAGCGAGATTTTAAAAAAAGCCGGTATGCTCTTTCAATCCGCGGCGTTATTTAACTCGATGACCGTCGGCGATAATGTCGCCTTCCCGCTTCGCGAGCACACCAACCTGGAAGAAAGTACCATCGAAATTATGATGAAAATGAAACTGGAACTGGTTGGCCTTTCCGGTTTCGATAATTTTAAACCGGCACAGCTTTCCGGGGGTATGAAAAAACGTGCCGGCCTCGCTCGCGCCATCGCTATGGACCCGGAAATTTTATTTTGCGACGAGCCATCTGCCGGCCTCGACCCGGTGGTTGCCGTAGGACTTGACCATCTTATTTTAAAGATGAAGGAAGCCTTCAAAATGACGATTGTTGTAGTGACGCATGAATTGGAATCGGTGAAAATTATTGCCGACCGCATCGCCATGCTACACGAGGGAAGAATTCTGACCACCGGCACGCTAGCAGAACTCATGAATAGCGATAATCCTATTGTCAAACAGTTTATGAACCGCGAACCGGATAGCGAGGAAGCGGATCGGGAAGAATATTTGAAATTAATTGCGGGGGAGTCTTAATGAATGGTTACATTGTTAAGTGGTTAAAGTGCCACCTCAACTATGGAAAATACAATGGCGAATAAATCAAATGAAATAAAAGCCGGTATCATGATTGTTGTCAGCATCATCGTTTTGGGTGTATTTTTAGTTGCGATATTTGGCATTAATTTGGGCGATGATGTGAAAGAATACCGAATTAACCTGGAATACGTCGGTGGTATTTCCGAAGGCTCGCTGGTGAAATATCGTGGAATGGATGTAGGGCAGGTGAAAGAAATTATCTTACCGGAAGATGGCAACAGCCCCATCGCATTAACACTGACTGTGCTAAAAAACAGCCCCATCAAAACCGATTCCCGGGCCTACCTCACGTCTGTTGGCATTATGGCCGAGCAACATATTGAAATTACTGCCGGAACAGCGCGTGCGGAGATATTGCCGCCCGGCGAAACAATTCCCACTAAAGAAGTAATGAATTTTGCCCAAATGTCCGAAAATTTGGGTGATTTGAATAAGCAACTAAAGGGATTGATCGAGCGAGTGAGCGATGTTTTTAATGCTGATAATCGTGCCCACCTTTCTTCGCTGATGGGCAATATGGATACGCTGCTTCAGGATGGCCAGCAGCCGTTGATAGACATCATGTCCAACATGAAAAAGACCAGCCGGGAATTTACGCTCATCAGTAAAAATATGCGTGAAATGATGCACAAAAATGAAGATGACCTGGAAGCGGTTTTGGAAAACCTGGCAAAAACCACCGCATCAACGCAAAAACTGATTGCCGATATGCAAACAACTGTTCTGCGTTTGGAATCAATGATGGCGTCCAATCAAACCAATTTTTACGAAACGATGGAAAGCTTACAATCAATGTCGCAAAATATGGAAGAGTTTAGCCAGATCATCAAGGAGAAGCCCTGGTTACTGGTGAGGAAAGCGGCGCCGCCGGAGCGGAAGTATTAGCAACAATTTGCCATTATTTTCAAAATTAAATGAATCGGCGAACCAAGACAAAAATGGTTGTTTAGCAGACTTCCCCAATTCGCCGATTCGCCGATTCAACAAAGAAGGGAGTTCAATTGATAAAAAACGTTACAAAATCTATCATATTCTTACTCGCCGCAATCGCGTTAACAGGCTGCGGCGGTGTTCCGCAAACTTTTTATTACCGGATTGATTACGATCTTTCCGAAAATAATTCGCCAAACGCGCCGGTTAAAGTAACGCTCGGCATCAATAAATTTTCTGCGGATATTTTGTATGAAGGCGACCGCATCGTCTACCGAAATTCGCCCTACGAAGTGCAATATTATCACTATCGCCGCTGGATTGCCCCGCCGCGCAAAATTGTAGAAGAAAAAATATTGGCGCATTTTGAATCCTCCGGAGCTTTCCAACGCGTCATCAAACTGCCCTGCAATTGCGATCCTGATTATATTTTGAATGGAAAAATCAAAGCATTTGAAGAATGGGATGAAAACAGCGCCTGGTTCGGCATCGTTACGCTGGCCTTTGAACTTTCTGATCCCGATTCCAAAACCGTTGTTTGGAAAAAGGAGTTCTCGGAAAAAACCCGCAGCGCTCAAAAGGAACCGGTTGCTGTAGTGGCGGCAATTAGCAAGAGTTTGAAGAAAGTGTCAGGGCAAGCCATTAGTGATGTAGCACAGTATTTGGAAACAATTGCAGGAAAAGCCACGAGTAGTAGGCAGTAAGCAAAAAGGGCCTAAACAGCCCCGGTTTCAATCCCCATCAACTCCCGCCGTAATAATTCTAACGCAAACTGCGCCCCTTGCTGTTTGTTGATTAGCCGGTCACCGGCGAGCTGGAATTTTCGTGCCACCACTTTTTCGGCAGTTGCGAATCCCACGTAAAGCAGCCCGACCGGTTTTTCCGGCGTTGCGCCGCCGGGGCCGGCAATACCGGTGGTGGAGAGAGCAATATCGCTGCCAATGTTACGCCGGGCACCGGCAGCCATCTCTTTCGCCACAACATCACTCACAGCACCATATTGCTCCAGCGATTCCGCTCGCACATCCAAAAACCGAATTTTGTTTTCATTGCTATATGGTAATATTCCCCCCAGGTAATATTCCGAACTGCCAGCGATGTTGGTAATTTTATGGCCGATTAGTCCGCCAGTGCAGCTCTCCGCCACCGCAAGGGTCATTTCTTTTTCGCGCAGAATATCGCCAACAGCTTCTTCTAACTCTTTGTTACCTTTGGTGTAAATATATTTTCCGGCGATTTGGTAAAACGTAGTTTCAAATTCGGAAAACGGTACCGCTCTTGCTGCGGATTCTTTTACCGCAATACGAATATCGACGCCGGTAAATTTGGGCAGAAAGGCGATTTCATATTCGGAGTATTGTTGGAAAAGCGCCTGGCATTTTTCATACAATTTTGATTCCGTAATCCCGGTGGTGCGGTAAAAGTGTACATCAATCCGCCCGGTGTTTGTGAGGGATTGCAACAGCGGAATAATATCGCCTTGCATTTGAGCCTTCATTTCGCGAGGGACGCCGGGCAGCACAAAAACATGTTTGCCGGATTCGTGAAAGTGCATTCCCGGCGCAGTGCCAACCGGGTTATTGATCAATCGCGCCTTATCCGGCACCAATGCCTGGTTTCGATTTACCTCCGGCATTTTTAAGCCGCGTTTGCGAAACCGTTCTTCCACTGCTTGCATCACTGTTGCATCAAACACCAATTCCGATTCAAAAAAATCGGCAACCACTTTTTTGGTAATATCATCATGCGTTGGCCCCAACCCGCCGGTTACAATGATGACGTCATTTTTTGATAGGGCATTCTGCAAGCTGCCTGCAATCTCGTCTGCATCATCTCTAATCGTCAGGATCTGTTCTGTCACAATACCAATTTCATACAATTGCCCGCCGATAAATGTGGCATTGCTGTTTACCGTTTTTCCGTTCAACAATTCGTTTCCAATGGAGATGATAGTTGCTTTCATGGTGCTTTATTTCCTTTTTCATGAATATACTCATTGCAATGGATAAATAGAATGGTGATGGAATATTTTGTCCATATCATTTTGCTATAAAATATCAATCAAATTTGAACTTCTCCTAAATGTGAGAATGTTATCCCTCCCCTTGCTTCAAAACAAGATTGTTGCTATAATGCGATGCGTAATTAAATTTAGAGACGCTGTTAAGAACCCATTTCCAAATACAAGGAGGAAGGACATGTCTAACAACAAAACATTTAACGAAACCGCCCTGGAATTTTTGAAAATTTATTCTGACTGCCATCCCGATAAACTCCCGGCGGATAAAGAAAAAGCCTTTCAGGAAATGTTAAAACTCCACAGCAGCTACAAAGAAAAACTGATCGAAAAAGGCATCAAACGCAACCAGGATTTTTTTAGCGATAAGTTTTAAGCGTCTTCAATAATTTTTAACCGTAGAACACGCTGAGGGACGCTGAGATTTTCTAAAAAACTTCAATCGGATATTGAAGAATAAATAGCACTTTACTGTGGGGGCTTTTAATATTTTTTGAACCATTTTTCTCTCAACGAACTCCGCGTTCTCTGCGGTTAAACCATAGTCCACCCAGATTTCCATTCCTTAAATGAGTGATTCAAAGAACATAAATTCTACCGCCTATCAGCATTTAACTCCGGAACAACAGCAAGCGCTGGCGACGGATAAAAATATTTCGGTGACTGCCGGGGCCGGTTCCGGGAAAACCACGATTTTGGTGGAGCGTTATCTTAAAATCATTATCGATGAAAAAATCGATATCCGCAACGTGCTGGCGATTACCTTTACCGATAAAGCCGCCGCAGAAATGACCGAACGTGTTTCGCGGATGATTCACGAACGGCTGCAAAAAGCGGAATTTGCTGCCCAACGCCCGCAGCTTTTAGCATTGCGAGAACGCCTCAACTCCACCCAAATTTCTACCATTCACTCCTTTTGCGCCCGGGTATTACGGGAGTTCGCGGTTGCCTCCGGCACCGACCCGGATTTTGCGGTGCTAAAAGATTTGCAGCAAGATTTGCTGATTAATGAGTCGGTAGAAGATGTTCTGGAACAACTGGATACGCGAGAACTGGAAAGCTCTTATACATTTGAGGAATGGACCGAACTTCTCCGCCAGGTGCCGCCGAATACGTTGCGCCAGGTTCTCGCCACCACCTTACAGCATCTTTACGAAATGCACCGCTTCCGGGAAATTTTTGCGCGGGATTCCGATGAAACCATCATCGAGCAGTTACAAGCAATTTTTTTCACCGAACTGGAAAAACATCTAAATCCCGAAGCGTTTTTAGCGCAGGTGTTGCCGCTGCTCAAGCATATTTCCAAAGCGGATGTTTCGCGAACAGCGCTTAAAGAGAACGGCCAAAAAGCCTTTCGCTTAATCGATGAAATTTTAGTCAACCGGGAAGCCAATGCCAGTGACGTGCTGCTGTGGCAGCAGTTGATCGACCTTGCGGCCTTGATGGTAACCAAAAGCGGAACCGCTTTTAAAACGCCTACCAGCATCGGCAAAAAAAATGATTTGGGCGATGCGTATGAAAACATCCTGGCGCTCAGCGAAGCGATGCTCCCGCTTTATCTTTTTTCCGCCGGGTACAGTGCCGTTGTACCGGCAGAACTCGATTTCTTGAATCTGAAAATTATTCGCAAACTATTGTTTCTACAAGAATTGACAGAAAGGTTATACCAGGAAAAAAAAGATGAACGCGGTGCGCTTGATTTTGATGATTTGCAGCTCCGCACGCTGGAGGTTTTACAAAATCATCCCAACGTTCGCAATACGCTGCGTAATCGTTACCGCTATATAATGGTCGATGAATTCCAGGACACCAACCAATTGCAATGGGAAATTATCTCCCTGATGGGTATTCAAGATGATGAATTGCAAAGCGATAAATTCTTCGTCGTCGGTGATCCCAAGCAGTCGATTTATGGTTTTCGCAGCGCGGATGTGCGGGTGTTTCAGAGCGTAAAAGCGGATTTTGCCAAGACATTTAGTGATCCGCCGGATTATCCCGGCAACATCGTGCTGCAAAACAGTTTTCGGTTTTTGCCATCAGTTAACCGCTTTGTCAATTACCTCTTCCGGCAAATCCTCGGCAGTGATCGCGATAACGAGTTTGATGTTGCCTACGACGATCTTTACACCCGCCGCGAAGCCCCGGATACCGGGCGAATTGAAGTAGCGTTTTTTGATAAAGAAGAATTGCGGCAAAAAGAATTATCGCAGGAAGATTATATTGCCCAGAAAATTTGCGGGTTGTTAGGGAGGGATATTTCCGGGGAGGCTTCCGAAGAGAGTGCCATCCCCCGGCCGTCTTCCGGCGCAGCCACCCCTGCGGGGGAAGGGGGAATTAAGGAGGAGAAGACGGAAAAGATTTATCATCGGGTGGCGGGGGAAGAGGAATTGCGCCCTGTGCAGCCGGGTGATATTGCCATTCTCATTCGCCAGCGCACTTATCTGCCGGAGTTGGAATCGACACTACGGCGCTATGGCGTTCCCTTCAAAACGATTGGCGGCATCGGTTTTTTTAAGCGGCAGGAGATTTTCGATGTGTATCACCTGCTACGATTTTTGGATAATCCTTCCGACGATTTTGCCCTCATCGCCTTGCTGCGCTCCCCGTTTGCCGGAATTTCCGATGCCGGGTTGTTTCACCTTTCGCTGGAAAAACGCCATTACGAAACCTATCGCGAGCGGTTAGAGAAAATCGATAACTTTTCCCAATTTCCGAAAACTGATAGCAAAATGCTGCCGCGCTTCCGGGAGCAGCTTTCGCGGTGGGAACTGCGCCGCGACCGCGTTTCCCTCTCGCGTCTACTAAGTGAAATTCTGGAAGAAAGTTTTTACCGCGCCACCGTTGCTGCGGAGTGGAATGGCGAGCAGCTTTTGGCCAATCTCGACAAAATTGTTGAAATGGCCCGCGATTACGAGCAAAGCGGTTTTACCGCCCTGGCCGATTTTATCGAAATGCTCTATCAGACGATTATCCTCGACCCCCGCGAAGGCGAAGCCCAAATTGCCCTGGAAGACGAAGGCACCGTCAAAATTATGACCATCCACCAGGCAAAAGGGCTGGAATTTCCCATCGTGTTTTGCCCCTACCTGGAGCAGACGCCGCGCGTTAATACCCGTACCCTGCGCTTCGATTCCGATTTCGGTATGGCCGTTAAAATCCGCGATCCCTACAGCCGCTACGAAGAAAAAGCCCCCTTTCTTCACGGCTTAATCGAGTTTCGTGAAGGGCAAAAACAGACCGCAGAACTTAAACGCCTCTTTTACGTGGCAGTTACCCGCGCACGCGACCAGGTGTATCTCGTCGGCGCATACAAACAAAACGAGTTGCTCAAGGAAAACTGTTTGACCTGGACGTTAAATGCGCTGGACATCAACCCGGAAGCCGTTTCGGAAAATATCCTTTCGATTGATGAAAATTTAACCGTTCATCTCACAACCGGTATTGAAAGCGCCGAACCGCAGGCATCCGCCTATCGCGACATAAAACCGAGTTTGCAACAGTTAGAGGATGCTATCAATACCCCGGCACAAGAGAACGTTTTGCTGCCAATTCATTTGCAGCCGGTGGCAGACAGCCCGCAAGGAGTTACCTTTTCCGCGACACAGTTGCTCACCTTTCAATCCGATCCCGAGAACTACTTCCGCCGCTATCACCTCGGTTTTTTTGAAGGCGATTATGAGTTTTTAAAACACGCCAGCGATCCCGATACCCTTAGTCTGTTGAAGGGGAAAATTGTGCATCAAATTTTGGAAGACGGCATTCCCAGCAGCGACGCCGAGATGCTGGAAAAGCTGGAAAACGCCTTTTTCCAATGGGAAGTGTTTGATGAAGAAGAACAAGCACGTTTAAAAACAGAAATTCCCGCCCTGCTAAGCCCCTTTGCAAAAAGCGCTTTCGCTAAAAAGATTTTTTCCGCCAAAGAATGGAAAATCGAGATCAGCCTCACCATGCGCCTGGGCAACGATTTTTTTACCGGCACCCTCGACCGCATTTTCCGCAACCCCAGCGGCGATTGGGAAGTTGCCGATTATAAAACCAATAACGTTACCGCTACACAGGTTGCCAAAGCCGGCGCTAAATACCACATGCAAATGAAAGCCTACGCCTTATTGATGGCACAACTTTACCCCGGTCAATCCACCTACCCCGTTGCGCTTTACTTTTTGCTGCCGGAGAAGGAATACACGAAGGTTTACACGCCGGAAGATATTGCGAATATTCAGCAGGAGTTTTTGGATTTGATCCATCAAATAAAAAGGTATTGGCCGTTCGGGGAGGCGATATTAGAAAAAGGTAGTGAAAATGGAACAGAATAATATCTCAATTCCAGAGAAAATCAAACAATTTGTCGATCAACAAGAAACCATCCCCATTCCCCAAGAGTATGCCGATTATCCTTATTCCGAATTCTGGTATAAAGCGGTTGCCGGCATATTGCTATCCGGTCGCGTAAAAGCCAAAAACGATGGCTATCCCAATATGACCGATGTGAACCGGGTTTGCAAACAGGCGAATTTCAATCAATATTATTTTGAAGGCGCTGCGAAATTTTTAATAAAAACCAAAATCATCAGCCAGGAAGATGGCTTTAGAAATAAAAACTACTGCAAAGGAGAGAATTTTGATACGTTTTGGGGTCAGGGATTAGCGAAAATGCAGACGATTACCAAAGATTCTCTGCTTGATTTTGTTCAGGAAAATACCGGCTATGTTGTCTGGAGGCCTACCTTTGCGAATCATTCAAGTCTTATAGAATTTTTAGAAGTATTTTTTAAGAGTTTTGAGGGGCTGGCATTACCGGAAAAGAAAATCGGCAATATTTTCCTGGAATTCTGCAAACTTTCCATTGATGATATTACGCCTTTACTGAAGATATCCGGTACAGAGAAAGAATCCTATCACTTTGGTCAATGGAAAGATTGGCTGGACAAAAAAGGCCAGGAAGCGCTCCTTTCCGCACTATATTCCGTTCGCTGGGTTTATGTAATGGATCAAGATAACAAAAAATGGGTATATTTCAATCAAATTGGCCGGATGATGCTAGGTTTTGAATCGCCCCCGTCTCCACCGGAACAAAATAAAGAATTTAAGGTTTTGCCGAATTTGAATATCAAGGCTGGCGTAGATATTCCTATAGAAAACCTTGCGACACTTTTCCGCTATTGCAAGATTACAAAAATTGCCCCGGTATGCGAATTCCAGCTCGATAAAAAGACCATGAAAGAAGTACCAACTAAAACCTCCGCTGTCGAAGAACTACAAGAGACGCTTCTGGATTTAGACCCCCTGCCCCCGGAAGTAAATGCGTTTTTTGAAACTCAACAACAACACCCTGTTGGCGGAGTACTGCGGATGCGGTATTGCTCGGCAATTGTCCGGCCGGATAATCCGGAATTGATACCCGTTATTCGCTCCCACCCGAAATTGAAATGGTATATTGAACCGAACTCTCCTAAAGGGTATTTGCTGATTAAAAGCGAATCAAACCCTTATAACTTCATCCAACGCTGCAAAGAATTTGGTTTTGAGGTGAAGTCGTTATAGCGTCAGAAATAAACTTCCTCAAAAAGAAGCGATTACTGTTTATCCTCAATCACTCGAAACGGCAGCGCGTTGGTTTCCAGGCCATCGACGACCAGGCTGATCCAAATTGATCCGTTCTCAATTTTGATGTCGCCGGGAAGGTTCTCTTTGGCCGGAAGCGTTAGCTTAAATTCCTCTTTTTCCCTGGAAATATCTTTGGTCAACACTGGAACGTGATTAATCGACAGGGTAAGAATGTTAACGCCGTTGTTTTTCTCCCCGGTTTCTCGCTTCAAATTGACCCCATAAACGCTAAGCGGCTCGCCAAATTTCCCGACAACCGGGGTAATTTTCTTGAGGTGCGGAATAAAAAGCTGGCCTCCCTCTTCGGTGTATGTTGCCACTTGTGACATGGTCAGGTTCATGGCTTCTTCAATACGATTGATGGTTTGCGAAACATCGCTGGCCGTTAATACCCCCTCGGCCACATATTGGCTCTGGATATAAGTGCTGTTGAGATTTAGCTCCCAGATAAAACTGGTAAAAGCGGTCTCAAGCTGAACCAGCTTCGCCATGGCATTCTGAATGCGATTGAGCGGGTTTTTAATGAGTATAGTAATAATACCGGCCAGCCCGCCGACGCTTGCCAGGGCGCCAGCCACCCGGCCATTGTCTTCCGTAAAAAATGTGACGTACAAGCCGACCAATAAGATGAGCATTCCAACCATAAATACGATTACGTTGAGTCCTTGCAACAACCACAGTGTTCTCTTGGCCTGGCTGACCGCACCTTCCAGAATATTGGAGGCCTGCTTACTTTGCTCGCGGGAGGGGTCAAGATAATATTGAGCTAACAACTTTTGGCGATTCGCCCGAGTCTGTTCCTGGCCAACCACTGCCCGCGCCAGGGCGTCGATGGCCTGGGAGCCGCCGACATTTCCAAGCATCGTCGCTAAATGGTTCCGGATTTCGGGATCCGTTTCTTTTGAAAGACGCGGCCCCAATTTTCTTACGGCATGTTTTTCCAGGTTTTCTATAATTTTGTCGTACGCTTTACTATTTTCTTTTTTAAACGTCGCGCTATCACTCATATTGGCAAGAAGCCTCGCGATTCGGCGATGGACTTTCAATTGCCTGTCTTTTACCTCAACTTCAATAAGCGCCTGGATTTCTTCCCGCAATTGCCCCTCGCCACTGTTCTGCGCTCTGGAATTTTTTACAAAATTTTCCAAACTTTCCCGGCCATTCGGGCCGAGGTTATCCAATTTAAGTTTTGCCAACTGGTCTACTCTTGTCGGATCCGGCGTTAACTCCAGCCGCTTCAGTTCATTGATGACTTGCTCCTTGAGCCAATCCATGCTCTCTTTGGATGCCTTGACATTCAATACCGGTTGCTTCAAAGATTCGATTTCCTTGTCGGATGAGCTGGTGGTCTCCGTTTCCGGCGATGGTTGCTTAGAAATCACCGGTGGCGCTACATAATGAACATCATGCTCTAATTGTAGAACCAAAGGCAATACTGCCCGCGGCGTTTCCCGCATCTTTTCGGCAGCATAATCAATGAGATCTCCCTTGCTCAAGTCACCGGACGCAATCCAATTCACCCACTCCTCAACCAGTATTCGCAGCCCCCATGCTTCCTCTATCTCCAATAAATGATTGATCGTATCGGTTTGTTTGGCATCGTCATCGATTTTAAGATTTTTCCTGTGGAAATTCTTGCCTTCATTTTTTCCTTTATTGATCAGTTCGTATGCTTCTTCAACTTCTTTCCGAACATCTTCATCATACTCTGTATTTAAATTTTGTGATAAAGCATGAAAGAATTCATCTCTGGATTGGTCCTTAAGGCCACCTTGCTTAATTTTCTCATGTATCTCCTTCGCAGCATTTAAACGTATTTCCGGAGTATTGCCGGTTTTCAACGATGACAACAAGCTTTCATCTTCCTTAGTGCTAGTGGCTAATTGAAAATTGAGCCATTTATATTCATCTCCACCCGGACCAATAAAGAGGATTTCTTCATTGGGAGTAATAAGCTCAAGTGTAGAATATCCCCACGGGAAACTTACTTCCACCTTTTCAGGGTCATTATCCTTAATTTCACCCGGCCCATAAATTTCTTCTTGTTCACGATCCTCAAATTCGATATATAGGGTATTCTCTTTTATGGTGATCTGGATAGAGTTTCTATCATTATCCATCCATTTCCCCACAAAACCGGGGTGTGGCGCGAGTTGCGCCTGGTCAGGCGCAGTAGCGCTGGTATTTGCTGATTTCTTCGCCATGTTTTAGTTCCTCAAGTTTTGTTAAAAAACTAACTACTGACCCGTGTTGTAAAATCGCTGCTACTAAGTAGCCCATTTCACAATTGTTTGCAGGTTTTATACGCCAATCCGTAAGGATTTCTGCGGAAAGGCGTTGTAGAGCAAAGCCCAGGGTTTTCCCTTATTATCGAGGGAAACCCTGGGATAAGGGATACAACCAAACAATTTACCGCGAAGCGGTGATAGACAACGCTTTTGTAATTCCCCGTTGGGAAATGGTCGTTTTAATACTTCACCCAGGGTTCACCCCGAAATGCCGGGGCGAACCCTGGGCTTTGGTCTAAAACGCCTTCGCAGTAACTGGCTTTACGGAAATCGGAACCTTACAAACAAATATGAAACACCTTAATAAGTTAAGGAGAATATTTGAAAAGCGACAGCAATACTCTTTTTTCTGCTTACTGCTTTGCACCCGTTTTCGGCAATCATTTAAATGGTTTACCGCCAAACCACATCACTAAAGATTGTCTTACCCCCCGGCTAACCGAGCTAACCCGGTGGCGTAAAAAGGAGGCGAAAAACATCGCGTGGCCTTGTTTTAATCTTGCAAATTTGCCAGGCTCCACCAATTCCAAATCCCCGCCTTCAAATTGATCTTCCGGTGACAATAATAAGACCATCGATATTTTTCTGACCGGTGGTTCGTGGGCAAAATCTACCGCACAATCCATGTGCCAATCATAGAATCCGCCTTCGGGATATTCCGTATATTGTGCCGGTTCGGTTATTTGAATGCCATCAAATCCAAAATGATTGTCATTTGTTCTTTGAACAAGCTGATTGATATGATCATACATCGATTCCATTTCTTTAAATGGTATCCAGCTTACGGTGGAGGCTCTTTTTTCAGCATCCACTTTACCATCATCCTGCCCTGTTTCGGAGGGTTGTCGTTTACCGCATTCTATAATTTGCTGGCATTGCTCCGGGGTAAAGACCGGGGTGGTTGTTTCGACTATCCAGCTTTTCCATTTTGGTTCGGTGATGATCATTATTTGATTCCTCTGCATATTGTCGATGCCAAAGACAGTGACTGCGTACGAGCGGGGTAGATGTTTTTGCCAGTTTGCAAAACCATTTTACAGGAATATAGCACTATATATGTCACCCCGCTGGGGTTCCGGCACTTTGGAATAAAAACATTTACTATAAACATATCACCCCTGCCGGGGTTAATATTGCGCTTTTATAACAGCACGGTCAGAAAACCACAGAGTGGTGGCATGTTTATAGTAATGAAGTTTCTTTTCAGCCTTGAAACTCCGGAGGAGTGACATGTTCGTCCTGCCTCAGTAGGTCGCATATAAAAATCTTTATAAACAGTAGCCCTACGGGATCCGGGATAGGAACCGACCATATTCTCCAACGGTGAATGATACTGTTGGAGAATTCAGTTCTTGTATAATTCCCCGCCTTTTTCAGGGAGGAGAATTTTGCCTGATGCATCAATTCGCTAATAGTATTATGAATCATAAGGCTATTTTCGTACAGTCACCTCGTGGCTGAAAATGTGCAAACGGAAGCCGGTATTCGGGCGAATATGCCAGGCTCCCGCTCACACCCATAATTTCTATAAACCACTTGACCCACCATAATCGACATGTACAGAGCTTGGATCACATGATACGGTATAAGTACCATAAGCTCTAGAGCTACCCGAGCAAGTGCCGTCGGATTTACAACCCGTTACTCTAAATCCGGCGCAACTACCAACCCTGGGAGTACGCCCCTGGCAGCAATCGGTTACTGCTTCCTGGAATTCTGATCGACTTATTCCCCCGCCGCCGGGGAGGCCTGAAATGCGGCCTGCAACTTTCTGAGAAGTGGGCATTTGTGGGGTGTAATATTCCGGTGCGGTTTCACTGTCGTTTAGCCACCAGCTTACATTAAATTTGCTCATAGCGAATCTCCTGTTTAAGAATGAATTGTTTACCATCAAAGATGGTTGGGTTTTATTTTTACCCTTTAACGATCAAAAAAGGGCGATAATTTGCTAACGAGAAAGGGAAACTTATCACTGACGTCCACCCGCACGAAGTATTTTTCGGTGACATCGGTCTGACGGTGGGTGAAGGAAAAAATCACATCTACGATATTGCGAGTCCCGCTCAAGCGCGAAGGCCTGGCGCCAACTCCGGTCAGGGACTGGTTCCGCTGGTAGGCATCGGTGGCAATGGCATAAATGGCCGGGTAGCGAACGGCCAGGTAGTTAAGCGCGCGATGCTCATCCGTGGCGCCGGCGTTGTCAGCCATTTGCATGATTCTGTCAAAGAGTTCAGTTGCGCCGGCCCGGAATTTCTTTTCATCCTTTTGCGCCACAGACTCGGGCAAGGGAATGGAGTTTATGAGCGAATCGCGGTCAAAAGAATAGATTTGATCAAATACAACGATGGGTAAAGTTAAGCCCTGGCAAACAGCCGGGTCGGCAATCGGCCCGCGCACCCCGACAACGATATCCACGTCTAACTGGCTGGGCTGGGGACGAGTGGCCTCAATTAACAGTTGGTAGTCAGAGGGATCTTGTGGCGCCAAAATGTAGGTTGCAATGCCTTCTACGGTTAACACCCAGCATAAATGCCGTGCCAGGTAGCGGTTTTCAGGCTGCGATAGCACGAGGTGAAGCGCCTCCTGGTCGGTCTTCCCCTTCGTATCCGCCCGTCCCACAGCTTGAAGATATTCTCGTTCGATGGCCATGTTGGGAAAGCGTGTGGTTACCCGGCCAAGGGCATAAACAAATGAGGGTGGCATGCCATTAGAAATCATTTGCTCGGGGCTACCGCAAGTCGGGCAAGACGCCTGATCAGCCTGTGGCACTAAAGTCTCCGTTTCTACCTGGCTGCTCTCTGTTACTGGAACCACGGGCGTTTCGCTTTCCTGGAGCGTGATCCCGGGAGTGGTTGTTGCATGACTTTGCTCATCCGCAGTAAAGGGTTTGGTCTCGACCAGGGGGTCTTTGCCTGCTGTGTTGTGTTCGATCATACGGCCTCCTGAATTTAGAGTGTGTAAAATTTGGTTTATTTGTGTTGTTTTCCGGAAAAGGTTATCATGCGGTTCATCGCTGCGGCGCGCTGCTGGCAACCGCCGCATGGTTTAATACCAATACCCGAGGTCATCGTTTTTACCAGGTCGCCTAAGCCAATTTCATCTTCAATAATAAAGCCCGGCAGACACACGCGAAACGGTTGCTGTTCGGTTTTTACTTTTTTTTCTTTCTTCTTCCCGCTTTCGCTCATCTCAATTCCTCCTTATGGTTTGTTTCAATTGTTGATAGGCCGCTTCGGCATTTAGCAGCGGGGGAACCACGGAATGCCTTGCCGCATTAACAGCGCCGAGAAGGGCATTTTTTATTTCAACCGCCGATGCCGAAGGGAATTCCGACCAGAGCAAGGCGATAGCGCCGGTAACAAAGGGGGTTGCGGCGCTCGTTCCAGAAAATATCGACAGCCCCCCGGCGGCGTTTAGGCTTACCATATCATCACCGCTGGCGCCCAGCCCCAGCCTGCCGATGCTCTGGCTCAAATTAGAAAGCTGCATTGGCCTGCCTTGATAATTATATGCCACGACGGGGATAACCCAGGGATAGCGAGTAACCGTAGAACTGGTAAGCATGCCCTGGTTTCCGGCGGCAGCAACAACGATGACCCCCCGGCGGGCGGCATAATTCAACGCCTCTTCTATTACACGCTGGCGGCTTAGAGAGGTTTTTTCCAACCCCATGCTCATATTGATAATTTTTGCCCCTGCTTTAACGGTATCAACGATGGCCTCCGCTAACTGTGCGGGGGTTGTGTTAGGCATATTGTTTTTCTGAGCGCTTGTTTCTGAGAAAATCGGCCGTACCAGCAAGGTGCAACCGGGACAAATGCCCGCTACTTGCGATGTCCTTCTCCCGGATAATATTCCGGCTACCTTGGTGCCGTGCATACAGGCAATACTGCTGGCACGCGAGCATACGCCCGGTAGTCTTCCCGGTACTTCGCGGATGTTCTCGGTCATAAGCCCGGGATGTGTGATGGTAACCGGTCCATCAATTAAGCCAACGGCAATTTCGGCGCGACCGTTCGTTCGTTTTGCTAAAGCAGTAAGTTTAATCAAATCCCAGGTTTTCATATTTGATTGTTCCACGATTGCGACGTAGCGCAGCAAAATACATACAGTTTAGGAATAATATTTTCAATGTAAGGATTATCAATATAAAAGCCAAATTTTTTAACGGGTATCTTTATTTTTTGATGGGATTCTCAAACTCAATAAATGCAGATATTTACAGAGTCTTAAATGGGCGTGAAACAAATAGTTTATCCGGTGTTGCGAGTCGCAATTTCCAGGAGCCGGGGCGCCAATTCAAAGTGGCCGGCTTGACATCTCTGGTTCATCAAAACAGCTACCGTAACCCCGGTTTCAGGGTCGAAGAACATTAGGCTGAAACCAGCTCATTATAAATAAATGTGTTCAGCGGTGTTTCTACGCCTGCTTTTTGCCCCAGGCGTACAACCGCGCCGGTAAGCGAATTGAGTTCCGATGGGCGACCTTCCATAATATCACGCTGCATCGAGGCCGTTCCATCCGGCGGCAGGTTGTCGATAAATGACATTGTATTGGGAATGATTTCGGGCGATAACGGAATGTTGTGGCCGTGGGCAACATTGAAAATTTCTTGCATTGCCTCTTCCAATTGCCGGCGCGTTTCGGGATTTTGGCGCAATTCGCCAATCTTTGCGCGGGTGAGTGCGCCTAATCCACTTACGGCGGAAATGAATAAGAACTTTTCCCACATCGCCACTTGAATATTTTCCGGGATTTCCACGGTGATACCTGCCGCTGCAAAAACCTTGCGCAGCGTTTCAACACGCTCGCTCAATCGATTATTTAACTCTCCAAAGGCAATATATGGCTCCGCCCCAAGATGGCGAATAAATCCCGGCTCAACGACAAAGCTGATGATTTTGCACAAACCGCCCAATACCGGTTTCTCCCCTAACACCGAAACCAGTTGGGCTGGCGCTTCAACGCCATTTTGCAACGGTACAACCATTGTTTCCGGGCTAACAACCGGGCGAATCGCTTCCGCTGCTTCTGGCACTTGCCAGGCTTTTACGCCGATTAAAATACAATCGACCGGCGCTATCTCCGATGGATCGTTTGTGGCCTGCACGGGGTTGATCGCCATATCTCCTTTAAAGCTTTCAACCTTCAAGCCACTGGTATGTAACGCTCGCAAATGATCCCCGCGAGCGATGAATGTGACGTCGTTTCCGGCTTCGGCCAATCTTCCGCCAAAGTAGCCGCCAACGCCACCGGCACCAATTACGACAATACGCATAAAATTCTCCTGGTTTTTAAGCACCTCCGTAGGAGTTCCTGCGGAAAGAGCCACAGAGGTCACTGAGGTTTGTAATTTTTTATTATCAATACCTTGCGTGCTTGTGTTTCTGTAGCAAACAACAAGGTTTCATAAATCAAATTTTGATCAATCCTTAATATTGCCCGGATATTTGATAACAATGCCACCGGGTATTAACCCTGCTGAAGCACCTGTTCCCGCCAGCGGCGCACACTCATAACGTCGAAACGCTCGCCCTCGAACACAATTTGTTTCACCGCTTTTTTGCCGTTGCCAGTGGCTGTTTTGAGCCAGTCGCGGATTTCCATCCAGCGCACTTCGCCTTCGGAGTTACGGATAACCAGCAGCACGGGAAATGCCTGCGCCATCCAGTGCTGGACGTGGCGTGTCTCTTTGACAGTAAAGATTTCCGCGCCGTCTGTTTTACGTTTGCGTAAATGGGAGTCACCGGATTTGAGTTGCAGGTAGAGCTTGCGAGCGGTTGTCTGGTTATTGTCATCCTTAAATTCAATTTCCCCGTCAATGCCGTGGTCGCTGACGGTTAATTCGCGGAAAATTTGGCCGGCCAGCGCCACGGTGGACGTCACGTCGCCGACCAGGGCGCGGTCTTTGCTTTCGGCGTCCAGCTCAAAATCGGATTGCGCTTCCAGCTCCCGCACGCGTGCCAGGATTTCCGGATCGGCAAACTTTTCTTCCAACTCGTCCCACAGCGGCACGCGCTTCTCGCACTCAACACAAATAATCTGTGCCTTCTTGCCTTTTTCCGCCAGGCGGCGCATGGCCGCTTTGCGATTTTCTACCGGTTCCCCACAGTTTTTGCAGACCCAATGTCGCAGCCGTATCACTTCTTCGCGTTTGCGGGCTTTGCGCAGCAGGTGCTCGTGCACGTACTTGCTAAAGATCATCATTTCACCCACCGGTAAATCGGGGTCAAAATAGACCAGCAACTCCGCCGCGCCCAATGCTTTGCGAATAAGTTTGACGCCAAGCTTTTTGCCGCTCACGGTCTCAAAATCGGCTGCGCCGCTCCAGAGCGCGTGTAATTCGAAGGGAGTGGTATACTGCAAGCGCACCACCAGGGTCGCGTAAATATCGTCGAGGAAGCCTTCAAACTGGTAGCTGATGAGCACCGAGGGATGCTCGACCTGGTCGCGGCGTTCCACGCGGGCGTAGCTGGGAAAAATCAGCAGCGCGCCGGTATCGGTCGATTCGCTCAGACAAAGCCCATGCTCCACCAGGATTTGGTGCATGGCTAACAAAATGATCCGTTCTTCATCCGCCGGGAGGCGCTTGAGGTCTTTGGGAAAGGCGAGGTCGCCGTTGAGCACCCGCGCTTCGGGAACGCAGCCCATTTCCGTTTCATCTTCATTGAGGGTGCGAGTGACGGCCTGGGCATAGGCGTTGATTAGCTCCGGCTGCAAGAGCACCCAGGAACCGAACCCCAACTCCCATACCGCGCCTGGCCCGGCCAGCAATGTGATCACGGTTTTCAATTCATCATCGTTAAAGCGATTGCCTTCACCGCTGAGGCGTAGCGCCAGGGCTTCGCGCAGCTCGTTGAAGCGCAGCAACACCCGGCCTTCGTCTTTCAGGCGAATGATTTCATCTTTCAGGCGTTTGAACAAAACCGGAGAGGTGCGCAGCTCAATCTTATCCCACCGGATGGTTTTTACGATGGCTTCTTTTAGTTCCCGGCAGCCGAGGTTTTCCCTGGCGCTGGTTTCCAGCAGCAGCGGTTGGGCAAAGCCGCGTTCCCGGGCAAAGTTTTCTACCTGCTCCCGGCTAACGTGGCGCAGCCCGCCGGCATCGATGCGGCCGGCGACCAGCAGCTTTTGGAACTCCCCGCTGGCCGCCCGGCTAAGGTCGCGGTCCCATTCGGCCAAATCTTCAAAGAGGTTTTTCTTTTGGGGATCAAACACTAACACGGCAAGCTGGGTTTGCGCCATGTAAAGCTGGTGAATGAGGCGCTGGTCGGCCTGGCCGCCAAAATCCCACAGCCAGATTTCCCGCTCCAGGTCTTGCGCGCCGGTCTTTACGTCCAGTTTCCATTGGGTAGCCCAGGCGCCGACGGTGGAGTCGGTTTCCTCGTAAAGGTTGCGGGCCAGGCGGTTGGTAAGGCCGGTTTTTCCGGCGCTGGTGTTGCCAACTAACAGCACTTTGGCATTGGTGTATTGCACCTGCTCCGGTTGAGCTGAAAATGCCTTAGTAGTAGTTGTAAAACCAGCTTGCTTAAGCGTCCAGAGGCACAAAACGCCGTTCAAGGCTACGGAAAACACGCGGGTGCCATCGGCGCTAAAAGCCACACTCCTGACCGAGGCCGAGTGGCCTTCAAAAACGCGGATGCTGCGACCGCTTTCCACATCCCAAAGCCGCAAGGTATGGTCGCTAGAACCGGAAAGCGCGCGGGTGCCATCGGCGCTAAAAACCACGCTTTGAACGAACTTTGAGTGGCCTTCAAAAACGCGGATGCTGCGACCGCTTTCCACATCCCAAAGCCGCA
>CAXHHS010000013.1:0-22186 GCA_964015645.1 uncultured bacterium | reverse complement strand
ACACCAAGAAGCTCGTCGGCAGCGTCAGATGTGTATAAGAGACAGGGATATCGTTGGTTGCCGCCTCCAATGATTTCAAACTATCGGCGCCGACAATCGCGGCAAATTTTTCCGATCCCACCCAACCGGTTACATTTGAGGATATGTTGGGGTACACCAGGCGGAAATACGGTTTGCGAAGCCCGGTTTGCTGAATATCGATAATACTGCCTGCGCCATTTTTACTAATGATATTGGGCTGCACAATCGATTCGATGTTCGACATAAAGGGATTGAATCCCAACACGCTTTTACCGCCGTGCAAATAGTGATTCACCTGGTAATGAACCGCGCCGCTGCCGACAAAACCATTTCGAGCGGTTTGTTCGGAAGGATGCACAAATTGATAGTTCTGGTATTCTACCCGTAGACGCATTCCGGCCTGTAAGTCGAGGAAATTCTGAGTCGGATCAAACCCATAGTAATAGTACAACGCCTGGTCAAATGATAGGGGAAGCCGCTCGGCAATCCGGCGCTTGATTAAATTGGCCGCCCCGCCGAGAAGGGCCGGCGCGGTATCGCTTTCCAGTTGGGTCAGAAAATCGATATAATCAGTTTTGATATCGTCATGTTTGATATGGTCTTTGACATCGCCGGATTGGATATTTCCCTGGGAGGTATCAACGAGATTAACCGTCAGCGTAGTAGTGCCGGATGCCGCTTGCTGGATTCGAAATATATTGGAAGCGGATGGGATATCGACAGCCCCGCTGCTATCAAACACTTTCGGCAGTTCCGAGGTAAATGCGGCCGGAACGGCATTAGAGCCGCCGCCCAAATAAAATGACGCTTTTGTATCGATTTCGGTAAAAAAGTAATCCGATTGATGCTTGACGGCTTTCGCAAAAATTTCATCAATATTGGCCTCTAATTCGCGAATAATGTGGCCGAGCAATTCGTTTTTTGTATACGGCGGCGAGAAGATCGAAAACTCCGGCACGCTGAGGTCGTGGACCGCCAATGTTTCATCCTGCCATTGAAAACTGCCGTTAATCCGCGCTAAAAACCCACAAGCGCTAAGTTCCATCGCGACATTCGCAATCATAATTTGGCGGCAATCTACTCCCTGGCAAATTTTGACGCGCTCCGAAAGTTTTACACCGGTTCCCGGCTGGTGAATCGGGCCAATCATGATGCTGAATGGCAGATCAAAGCGGACTTCTCCTTCCAAAATAAATTGGCCGGCCCGTTTGACAGCGGTAAAAGCAGCGTCTTTTCCCAGCCACAAGCCGTTTAGCGTGAGTAAGCCGTTCTTCATTTTCAGCCTGGAATCCAGCAAAGTAAAGTCACGCATCGCGACTTCTACATCACCCTCGCCTTCAATTAAGCCGGCCTCATCAATTGTAATTTGGGTGTCGCCGGTTATTTGCAATGGCGACCAGCGGGGAAAAAGGTCGAATTTTCCGCTCAGAATAAATCGGTTGCCATCGAGCTGAATATCGCCGGAAAAAACCCGGTCTTCAAAAACCCGTATTTCGCTTTCGCCTTCTAACTGAACGGAATCGGGTACGCTTTCGATATTAAAAATTGTGCGGCCGCGAGCTTCAAAATCCATGAAATCGGCAATTTTATCTTTGGCGATTAAACCGGTAATCCAAAAACCGTTATTGAAGGCATTATTCGTTAAGCGGGCAAATCCCATACTCAGCGTGAAATTTAAACGCTCAACAACTGCCCAACTCCCGATAAAAAATGCGACGGGCGCATCATCCAAATCGGCGATGCCTTCCAGGTCGAAATTGAATTTTGAGGCTAAGGCGCTTTGTTCTTTGGAGGAGAGTAAGGATAGTTTGCTAATCATTAAATTACCGCTGCCCGCTTCATTTAAAAGCGCATCGGGAAAAGTTCCCCGGGTAACAACTGTCCAATCGGCGTCGATTTGTTGAATGGGGCCAAAGCTCAACTCCAGGGTTCCCTTATGCCCATCAATCGTTAGACGATCTACAAGGTGAAAGTCTTTTATACCACCTTCTCCTATTAAGAGAAAGAGCTGGCCGCCAGCAATCTCAAATTCTACTTTATAAGGGCCACTGATGGGCGGCGGAAAGACCGCGAAGTTTGCCCCGCCGGTAGTGCTAAGCGCCCAGCTTTTCTTGTCGCTGGTAACCGCTGCTTTAAACTCATTCCGGCGAGTCAGCGTAATTTCTCCTAATCCATCGAGGGCGATTTTGCCATTCGCTTTTGGCCGGGCCAGGGTGGGAATAACCGCATTATCCCATTCAAACATAAAATTGATCTCATTATCCCAGAGAATGGCGCTAACGGCATTGTGAATCACAAGCCAGTCTGTCTCCGGTTTTTTTTGCCAGGTTAAATGAACGTCTTGAAATGAAAATTGTGGTGTTACCGGCATCGCGGTTTTGTGGGAAACATCCAGTTTGCTGTCTTCCGGCGAGTGTGTTAAACCGGCGCTCATTTGCACATCCAGCGGCGGCGCAATATTCGCCAATTTTGCAGTGCCTTGAAGATCGATAAAGGGAAGGAAGCTTTGTTGAACCTCTTCTGCGGTTTTTGCCCGATTGTATATTGCAATGCCGTGGATTTCGCCAGCCCACGGTTCCACTTCATCGGAGCGCGGCCTTCTTCCCCGGAATTCATTGCCAAGCCCCAGTTTATAGCTGTCATCCCAGAGGGAAAAATCGCCTTCAAGTTTCGAGCGGTTTTGTTCAACGCCATTGATGTATAGCCGGGCTTCTCCGGCGCTGTCCCTGGTAAAAATAATGGAAGTAAGATCGGTCGTGATCAACCCTTTGGGCGTGGCCAGGCCGGGTATGCCATTTTTAGACGCCTCGGAAGTGCGCAGACGAACCAGGTAGCTGCCCTCGTGCTGTTCCAAAGAAAAATTACGCTCGCTGCCATCCTTGGAAACCGTAATAATACGCGCACGCACGGAACCGCTTGTTTTTTCAGGTTTTACCCAGGCTTCAATGGTGATTTCATTGGTTTCTTTACATGAGTTTATAAGCTTTGAAGGCGGGTTCTCGGATTGCACCGGCGCTTCAAGCGTTAGGATATCTTCTTCGTTGGCCTTTATTACAAGGGTATTTGCTTTCCAATCCACATCATCCGAATTCTTAATGCTTAATGCTAAAGAATCTCCTGCGTTTGCAGTATCATGGATTGTATCGCCATCTCCCTCGCTGAATGTAAATAAGGTTTGCAGCCCGGCCCAATTATCAAAATTTGCTGCAATCTCAAACGGCGGAAAATTCAATTCCGCTAATTGCTCAATCCCCAATGAAGGAAGTTGCGCCCCCTGCGGAAGGCCGAATACAAGCCCGTTTTCTCCGGTTATTTTGGCTTCCAGCGGAACATCATCGCCAAATAATTCCATCGTTAAACCGCCGCTGACATTCAGCGCGGCAGTGTCCCTGCTTTCTTCAAATTGCAAATCGAGGGCTTTAAATATTACATTTGCCCTGGCGGAAAATGATTCGGGGTGTTGTATTCTTAAAGAGAACCGGTTGTTGTCGTACTCGATTACAACATTCGAAAAGGTTTTGTGAGGGGTTGCTGGAAGCGCAGCAAATGTAATATATCCGTTTGAGCTTATAACGGAAGTTGCCTCGCTATTTACCTGGTCAACCAGGCCAAATAATCTACCAGCCTGTTTGCCGGAAGAGGGATCAAAAAAATCTATTCCACCCGGATGTAGTTGATAGTCGAGTTTGAGCAAAGCTTTTCCCTGGGAGCCTCCGGATTGATTTACTTCCAGATGGATTCCACCGCGTGCAATTATTTTATTACCATTTGCCATAGATGATTTCTCCCTAACGATTATAATTCCTGAGTGAAATATTAAAGCGATTTATCTGAGTACAGTTTCAGAAAAAACGTAGATATAATGGCGTTTTTAAAGATAAAAATACTTTTGGGTAAAGCTGTGGATACAAAAGATTGGCTAAATAAATACTAGCAGGGTTTAAAAAACTTATTATAACTTGCCACGCGAAGTTATCGTGGGGAGTTGATTTTGTCAAGAGAATAATAATTAAGAACTTTTTAGGGGGAAAAGCTTTTTGAGCCAGTCTATATAAGGCCGTGAACGGCCTGTAAAAGTCCGTATTGACTTCTAATCCCCATCGTAAACGATGGGGGAGAAGATATAAGATATAAGCATCTTAGACTATTTATGGCCTTCCTGAAAGCATTTGTGCTGCGCCCGGTCTCTCACCTCTCCCAGAATGGAGGAATGTTGGAGATTCCAATTTTGACAATTTTTGACAACCCTTTACCTGCTCATGACATCTCCGGTACTTCAATGTCGTAATCATTAAATGGAAATTATAACCATAAACTCAAAAGGAGAATGCCATGAAATTACTAACGATTATAATCATCACCTTTTTTACCTTTTCAATATTTGCTCAACGAAGTATGGAACAGGTGGAACAAGGCCCTCAAAATTATGAAAGAGCTTTAAAATCGAACATTACCGGAATGGTCGAATCCGCCATTTTTCAATCGGTAAATTTTAAGCTCCATTATCCTGGGATGAATACGGACGGGATTACGTTTCAACTTAATCGTCTTTCTCGTGAAGGCCAAACAGAAACAGTGCGCTATAAAGCGTTTCTGGCTAGCTATTTTATACAGAATCCTCAATTGCTTTCACGGATAAAGAGAAAACTATATAAAGACGAGGTTCAATTTTTTAAAATGTTAACGGAGACATTAAACAGCAAATTAATTGTCCGGAATTGATATACTTTGAATTCGACAGCCTCTTACACTAATGTGAATGAGGCTGTCCATTTTTGTTAAATTCAAATGTTTTGCTTTTTACAAGAATTAAACCGCTTTGCCCTTCTTTAATTTTGATCTTTTGATTGATCGCGATATCATGGAAACTCTGGCTATCATTTTTTCCATTGGGCCAATTAATGGCAATTTCATCTATTTTTGCAGCGCTGCCCAAACCTATTTCCTGTTGTAAACTGGATGCACCGAAACTCCCCCCGGTGGATACAGTTCTATAAATATGGCGCTTTCCGTTTTGCCCATCTCGCACAGTTATCTTGATACGCGCGCCGGTGGCAGAACGGTTTGATTTAACGCCTTCTAATTGGATGGTGATCCAGTTGTTTTTAGCGATAGGGTTTTCATAAAGTACATTTTGAAAAATATCTCCTTCGTAAGCGCCGCCGAGAACGCAATACACATCCTGGTCGCCGTCATTGTCAAAATCGCCGAATCCTATCCCGTGCCCTTTTTGGATGTGGCCAAATCCCCCGGCAGTGGTGACATCTTGAAATACTTTCCCGCCATTATTCCGAAACATCCGGTTGGGAATAATGGATCGGAAATCCGGATCGCCGGTAGCGAGATAAAAATCCAGAAAGCCGTCATTGTCGAGATCGCCGAAATTACAGCCCATGGTGTAAAGCGGCTTGTAGATGTTCATCTGTTGGGAAACTTCTTTAAACGTAGCAACTTGCCCCGATCCTTCCGGGTCTCCGTTATTTTGATATAACCTCGGCGTTCCTCGCCCGGAGGGTTTACCAAGATAGTCAGCGGCAACCTCGTATGCCTGTGATTTCTTGCCGGAGCTGTAACCGGAGACAAAAATGTCTTCCCACCCATCGTTATTAAAATCCCAAAACCAGGCCGGAAAACTGATGAAAGGTTCTTCCACCCCGGCAGTTTTGGAAATATCTTCAAATCTCCATTTTCGAATATCGGTGCCGCCGCGATTCAGCAACAGTTTATTTTTTCCCCACATCACCGAAATATATAAATCCGGCAGCCCATCATTATTCACATCGCCCCACACCACGCCCTTGATATAACCGGCAATCTTATCCAATCCCAGGATCGGTGCAACATCCGTAAAGGTGCCATCTTGATTATTTACAAATAGCTCGCATGGATGAATATTGTTTTTAACGGATTCATTTCCAATAAACAAATCTATCCAACCGTCATTGTTGAAATCTCCCCAGGCCGCCGTTTGCGTCGGGTGATACGATAACAGGCCGGCTGCGATAGTAACATCCTCAAAAGTGCCGTCGCCATTATTCTTGAGAAGGGAGTTCGGATGGTTGCCTTCTTTCCCCAGCCATGCGCCTCTTAAAACGAACACATCAGCAAAGCCATCGTTGTTGTAATCGGCGTGGATGGTGTTCAGCCCGCCGGCAATCCCTTTTAAACCGGCCTTTTCGGTCTCATCGGTAAATGTCCCGTTGCCATTATTGATGAAAAATTTTAGCTGGTCCCGCAACCCGGAGGAAGAGGCAATAATATCGAGAAAACCGTCATTGTTAAAATCTTCCACGCAGCATCCTCCGGAAAGCCCGATGGCATCGACACCGGCACTGCTGGCCACATTTTGGAATTTGGGAATATCATAGCCGGAAGCAAACACCTGCGGCGGGATTCACCAGCGGGAAGGCACCTTATCGGGATATTCACCGAGGGTCATGTACGCCAGGTTTAACAGCCATACAGCGGCCAGGTCCTGGGGATTTTTCTCTAACAGAAAGCGGTAAATTTCCACTGCCTTGCGGGATCCCGTTTCCACTGTGTGGATACCTTCGTCAGCAATCGGTACGATGCAGGAAGCGCTACTGTGATTCAATAAACAGTTTTGCTGCTCACCCAGGCGCATATTGGCGATGGCGGATGTCTCCAATAATCCCCGGAGAGATTTCGGGTTGATATTCAGTTTTTGAGATTGAATAGTGTTTAAAATGGATGATAATTCCGCAATGGCCGTTTCCGTTTCACCGGCTTTCAGCAATTCATCCGCGTAGGTTGTGGAATATTGAAGTTGCTTCTTGAGGTCGGATTCCGTATCTCTCAATTTTCGATAACGTTCCGCGCGTTGTTTATTTAGATAATAAGTGATTTCCAGGGGATTGATGTTATTCAGGATTTCCATCATTTGGGCTGTGCCGCCCGGTTTACCGCGATCATCGCCAGACGCTTGTTTTTCTGCATCGCTTTGTGCGCTGCGCTCACACCTGCTGAAAAGGATGGCGAGCAGCGATAAAACAGTAAGAAGCGACACTATTTTCATTGAATTCTCCTCTCCTCATGAAACGGTTTGCGTCTTTCATAGAATGCTAACCGGGATTGGATTTTTTTTGCAAGATTTTCTCGTCGTGCTTTTAAAGCCAATTGATGCGCATTTTTCGCCGTTTTGATCGCTTTGTTGAATTGCCCGGTCTCCGCATAGGCGGCGGCTAAGGCGTCCAATTTAACAGGGTCCTGGTAATTCGTTTCTCGGCAAACCGATTCCGCCAGTGAAACGGCCTCTTTCCCGTTTCTTAAATTCGCCTCGGGAATGGTTGCAAGCGTCCAGGCCAGTTGAGTCGTTAAATTGATATCTTCCGGGTTGTGCTGTTTTGCCTCGCGCAACACCGCCAATGCACTCGCATATTCGCCTTCCAATTTATAAATGTTAAACAGGTTATACGCCGCGCTGGTATAACCGGCTTTAATCTCCAATGCCTTTTTAAGCGCCCGAATACTTTCATCAAATCTGCCCTGCTGTAAAAATGCTGCGCCCAAATTGCTCAACGCCAGGGGAAAATCAGCTTTTAACGACAGCGCTTTTTGATAATTTTCAACCGCTTTCGTTAAATTTCCGGCTTTATGCCAGGCATGGCCAAGATCGTAGTAGCCGTGGGCGGTAGGATTGACTGCCAGCACCGCTTTAAATTCACGCACCGCCGCCGGGTAATTACCATTTTCCAGGTAAACCATGCCCTTGCGTCGTCGCCAGGCAGAACTTACGCCTTCCGCGTAGACTTCATCCAATACCGGATCAGGCATTTCCGTGATTCCGGGCAGGGTTTTGGCGATTTCCATCTGCCGGGCGGCCTCGTCAACTTTATTCAAGCTTCGCAGAATTGTCGCCAGCAGCCCGCGCACTTCTCGATGCCGGGGGTTCTTCCGTAAAGCCTTCTTTGCATACACCAAACTGGTTGTTGGATCGCCCATCTCCAGCGTTGCCCGCGCCAGGCCCAGGTAGACATGCGATACTGTAGAATCCGCCTTTTGTGCCTGTTGAAACGCTTGCTGCGCTGCTTCAATTTGCCCATCTTTAAACAACACTTCGCCCAAGCGAACACTGATCGGCGCGTACCCCGGTTTTAACGCCTGGCTATATTGATACCACTGAATCACACCGGGTAGATTGTTGCGTTGTCGGGTAAAGGCCGCGAAATAAGACCAGCGAAAATCGGTAGAATCTAATTTGTTCGCTTGCTCATAACAAGGGATGGCTTCTTCTTCAAACCCGTGAATAAACAAATTCATAGCGAATTTTCCCCATGCTTCAGCTGAACGAGGTTCTTTTGCAACAATTTTCTGCAAAGAATCGATTTTTTGAATCACCGGTTGTTCCAGGTTGCTAGTATCAAATTTCGGAAGAAGGGCGAGGTTGGGATCATTCGAGCATGAATAAAAAATTAGAAATACCAGGATTGTAGAGTGGTTTCGTAGCACGAAGGTTCCTCAAAAAGAAGTAATGATTTTTGAAATGATAATTAAATGCTAAGACCGAATGCAAGCCTTAGCAGTATTCTTTGGAATATGCTCAATTTTGAAGAGCCTGCTTTAACTTACCTTCCAGGTTTCCGGGGTCGGGGAAACCGGGAGATATTTCTTTCAGGCGTTTGAATGTCTCCCGGGCCTTTTGATATTGCGAATCGGTGAAATAGGCGCTCGATAAATTATACAACAGCTTCGGATCGTCCTTCGTATCCATCTCTCGCGCTCTTTCCAGGGATGGAAGCGCATCTTTACTCTTTCCATCTGCCAGCAGAATTGTGCCGATTAATTTATGCGCTAAGGCCGTTTCCTGAACTTGTAATGATTGCCGCAAGACAACCAATGCCGGTTCATATTCTTTGTCTTTCAAATGGCCCTGTGCTTTTTGTATATAACCGGAAACATTCGCTGGCCCGTCGCCGGGAGCAGCGTTGTAAGCCTCCAATCGGGCAATGAATGGAGAGTTTGGGGAAACCTTTTTGAGCCGGTTTAAAATCTCGTTCGCTTTTTTCGGTTGAGACGTTTTGAAATACGACCGGCTGAGATTAAAAAGCAGCTGGGAATCGATCGGTTTTAGCTCGTATGCTTTTTCCAGAAACGTAATTCCATTTTGATACTGATTATCATTCAAAAGGATTTGCCCGATCCATTTATGGGCAAAGGCATTCTGTTCATTATATTTTATTGCTTCGTATAAAATTGGTAAGGCGCGATGATATTGTTTCATCTCCATCAGTATTTTGGCAGCGTTCTCGTAAAACAGATCTTCGGAAGGAACGGTATAAAAAAGCGCTTTATATTCTTCAAAAGCACTTTCCAGGTTTCCCTGGCGGCCATAATAGTTTGCCATTTCCATATGGCCCATTTCCAGGGTCAATTTGCCGGTTTTCAATATGTCCAGGGCGACGGAATCCGCTTTTGTTTTCGCGCGATATTGATAGAGCGCCAGGTTTTGCCCCGGATTATTTTTAAAGGGCCAACCGCCTTTGAGCTGGATGATGGAAAGCGCTGCATGCAAGCTATCCAATTCCGTAAATCCCCAGTGTTTTCGGTAATATGAATTTGGTTTTATATGGCGATCTTCCCATTGGTTGCTGATAAACCCTTCCTTGCGCATTGTATTATAAAAAGCATCGGCCATCAAAAAATAACCATCGATTTTAGGATGCAAATGTTCGTGCATTAGATTGTTACCGATCAATTCGTTAGGCGAGGCTTTTTCGAAATAAGACTTCATCGGCACCACCGGAATGTCGAATTTTGACGCTACCTGGTGAACAATTTCGTTAAATTCCTCCGGCGCGCGAAATCGCAGCACGTCGAGGTCTTTCGCCCGGTAATAAGTTCTTCGAGCCTCTTCATATCTGCCCGCTTTCTCTAAAGCGCGAGCTTTGCGAAAAACGTTTTGGGCCGGGGGAAAAGTGTCTGCTTTCACAGACACAAATGGTTGGTGATCGCGAATATTACTAACCAGCTCGCTAACGATTACTGCGATGCCGGCATCTTTGGCCTTCCGGATAATATCAAGCAAGTTTTGGTGAAATTGTTCTTTTCCCAAATCGTAAAGCTGGCTGCCAAATGATATAGTTTTATCTTTAGCCATTCGCGCCATCATGGTGGCCGTTGGAGCGCTTTCTCCCCCCGGGGCGGCATCGCTGCCAATCCATTTTCGCGCTCGCCCGATGATATTCCGCAGCAGCACAAAAATTTTAAATCGTTGCAACTTTAAATAGGATTTTACCACGCTGCGAAATTTTCCCAGGGTTTCCACCGATGCAACCCCTAACGCTCCATAGTATTCGTTATGCCCGGCGTATATGAGTAAAGCATCCGGCTGTTGGGCAATAATTTCGTCCATATAATCTAATAATGTATAGCTGTTGACTGCCGACATAGCGGTATTGATAACCTCAATTTCCCGGCCCGGAAATGTGTCTGACAACCGGTGATGCAAAATGCGGGTAAACATCCCGTTATTGCCATAGGGATAACCGGCGGTTGTAGAACCGCCCAGAACAAAAACGCGATAGCCGTTTTCCGGTTTTTCTTTCAAAAAAACATCTTTTCGGGGTTGGGGAATTGTGGATTGCATAAAGAAGTAACGCCGCCCGATATCCCTGTTGATCCCGTAATATTTGGAATCTTCGTCTGGTGCGGAAACAAAAAGATCGGTATTGCCGCCATACTCAAATAGTTGCAACCCGGCTTCTAATAACGCGATGAAAAAAACCGGGATCAGCAATGCAGCAATCTGGAATAATCGCTTTTTCCGCGCTGAAATCTCCGCTGCTGGCTTTGATTTCAATCGTTTCTTCTGTGGTTTTGGGCGTTTTTTATCTTTCATGCTCTTTCCGACCATCTCCCTTTCTTAGCGTAATAAACTGATTCGATTTCACTCCAGGGAAAATCTCTTGATCTCCGCCCGGCCATTGTACGATGATTTGGTCTACGTTCTCGACATCCCCCAAACCAAAATGCGCCCTCGGATCGTTGCTACAAAGATAGCTGTATGCAGGATCGATCAACCTTACAATCCTATTTGCACCTGCTAAAACCGTAATTTGAGCGCCGGTTGCCAGGCGATGAATAGCCGGATCAATGGCGTTAACGGTTAACCAATTCCCCTTTTGCCGCTTCTCATTCGTGTATAACCGCGCTGGCTTTCCGGTATTTAAAAGCAGCATATCAATATCGCCATCATTATCCACATCTCCAAATGCCAGGCCCCGGCTGTTACCGATGTGGGTTGCAAAAGGGTCATCTAGGTTATGAATGCGTTTGAATTTACCCTGGCCGCTATTTTCGAATAATAGGTTAGGCTCTGCATAATAATCCCAATACCCGGCAGGGTTTGTTTTGGTAAGCAAATCGCCTCTGCGAATGCGGCCATTGGCAACGGCAAGGTCTAAATCTCCATCGTGATCAAAATCCAAAAATCCGCTGCCAAACCCGGTATAAGCGACTAAATCCGCTTTTTCAAACCCGGCGGATACGGTCTTGTCTTCAAACCCGAAACCGGAAGAGCGGCGATACAGCGTGTTGCTTTCTCCCTGGAGGTGGGTAACATAGAGATCGATATCGGTATCATTATCAATATCACCAATAGCAATGCCCATGCCCGCTTCCACAATGCCTAACTCGTTAAAGGCAACTCCCATCAAAATTCCCTGCTCTTCAAATGTACCATCCCTTTGATTGATAAACATCAAGTTGGGGTCTTCGTCGTTGGCAACGTAGATATCCGGGTAATGATCATTATCAAAATCCGCCGAAACCACACCCAACCCGGCAAGATTGAATTTAGCGATCCCGGATTGACGAGAAACATCGGTGAACGTTCCATCCCCGTTGTTTCGATACAGCACATCCGGTTGGCCGGTAAAGGCTTTTGGGCCGCAATACTCCGGGCGGCCTGCTTTATCCGGGCAGCGGAACGTGGAGTCATAATCAACATAGTTGGTTATATAAATATCCAAATAAGTATCAAGGTTATAATCAAAAAACACTGCGGAACATCCCCAGCCCGAATTTGCGATACCAGCCGCATTGCTGATATTTGTAAACGTTCCATCGCCATTATTGCGGTACAGTACATCCGGACCGAAATTGGTGACATAAACATCTACATCGCCATCATTATCGATATCTCCTGCTGCCACGCCCATGCCATACCCGGTGTCTCCCAAACCGGACGATTCGGTTACATCGATAAAAGTGCCATCGTCTTGCTGTTGATATAATCGGTTGCTTAAAAGCGGTTTCCGCCGCTTATTTGAATCCCGATAGGCTCCGTTGATAAAATAAATATCAAGATCACCATCATTATCATAATCGAGAAAAGCCGCACCCGCACCCATGGATTCCGGCATTGCATAGCGATTCTCTACAGCGGGATTGTGTATAAAATCCAGTTTCGTTTTTTCCGTAACATCTTGAAAAATGAAGTTGTTAGCTTGCTTTAGCGCTTCCCCGGGCGTTTGGTCTTCCGAATCACACTTTAGAAATAGAGCGATATAGATGAGTAATAATCTAAAAAATATCTTATTTAACATTCAATTCTCGTTTTTGTTATCAAAATAATAAAACATCTTTATTACAGTGATAATATTAGGGATTATTAGTTTCAATCGCTTTAGTAATCAATCCTAACAAAAACAGATACTTGCGTGCTCCGGCTATTTTTTGGCACAATTTGTGTTGATAGTTAACGCCTTGCTAATAATATGTTTGTTTTTGAATAAGGAGCTGCAATTCGAAAAAAACGTTTCCATAACACTCCACATTATACAAGTTTGGCCTTTAATTCTCAACATCATCACAAATAAAAATCAGAAGATAAAATTCTGTCCGTTTGTTCCTGCATAGAGTATCAAAATTTCTACAGTAAGATAGACAAATATAAAATCAAATAACTTTTTGTTAATACGGTTGATTGTAAGTGCAACAATTTAATTAATGGTTTTCTAAAAGCTTAAGGAGCCCAAATTATGAGTCATTTGTTATCTCGCTTCACTGGTAAGATATGGATTCTAATAAAGATCTTGCTGTTATATTCGGCGATAATGCTTTTGTCAAGTTCAGGGATATATGCTCAAACTACAGGCAAGATCGTCGGGAGAATAACAGATAAGAAATCGGGCGAACCAATGATTGGTACGAATGTTTACCTGGATGGTACCATACTCGGTGCATCGACAGATATTGACGGCTTTTATATCATCTTAAATGTGCCGCCCGAAATTTATACCCTGGTGGTCGAACAAATCGGATACCGGAAGTCGATCATCGAAAATGTTGAATGCCGGGTTAATTCCACAACTACCATTAACGTGCAGTTGGAAGAAGCGACAATTGAAGGCGAAGAGGTCGTCGTTGTTGCCGAAGCGCCGCTCATTCCCAAAGATCAAACCGGTTCAAAAAAAGTTGTTTCGGAAGAAGAGATTGATTTACTCCCGGTTACGAATGTTGATCAAGTTGTTGCTTTGCAGGGCGGTGTCGTCAATGGGCGTTTTCGCGGGGGGCGCTCGGATGAAGTTCTTTACATGATCGACGGCGTACCGGTCAATAGCGCTGCAACCGGTGGACGCGCATCCAGTATTGGCATTGAAGCGGTGGAAAATCTGGAAGTGATCAGCGGAACATTTAACGCCGAATATGGCCGGGCAATGAGCGGTGTAGTAAATGCCGTTACCAAAGCCGGCAGCGAGGAATACCATGGAAACCTCGAAATCTATTATGGGGATTATTATAGCACTTACAGCCTGCTTGGGTTTGATGTATATCCTGAAAACAACTCCGTCAACATCGGCGGCATCCGGGATATACGAGGGTCCCTGGAAGGGCCGGTTCCCTTTTTGGGTAAAAAATTTAGTTTTGTTTTATCCGGCGGTTCAATTGTTGACGATGGCTATTTGACCGGAAACGCCCGGAATCTTTTTCGCCCGAACACGATCCACGATCCAAGCTCTGCATCGGTGGGCGTATTTAATCAAACCGGGGATGGCGAAGCGCGAAAACAAAATGACTTTTGGGCCTACGATTTGCTGGCAAAAGGACATTTCCAAATGTTAACAAGCACCAGCCTTTCGTATTCATTCCTGTTAAATCGGTTTAGAGGCGGGAGCTATAACGGATTCCGGCGTTTTGTACCGGATGGCAGCGGTAGTCCTCGCAGCGAAACGTTTAATCATATCGCCACGCTTAAACACGTATTTGGCGCCAGGGCATTTGGAACATTTAAAGTCGCATTCCTGGATGAGAACTTCGATTTTTACTTAGCGGATGATCCGCTTAGCAGCGCTTATCTTCCGGGTGCATATAGCCAATCCGATTTAACCGGCAACAACCTTGCTATCGGCGGTACCGATCTATTTGACTTTCGCAGGGGGTCCGAGACCCTAACCTTGAAAGGGGATTTAACCTGGCAAATACATCGCCAACATGAACTGAAATCAGGGTTTGAAGTGCTGGATCACAAACTAAATGAAGACGGAAAAGTAATTCTTTTTGGAACTGCCCAGGCATTTAGAACCGATTCAGCGGCCGGCCTTGTCGATCAATGGCGCAGGCGGGTATTTGACAATGAGTTGGTGACACAAAACGGCACGCTGCCGCCAATTGAATATCAATATTTCCACAATAACCTGGCCGGGGATCGCAACCCTTACGAGGCAGAAGCGTTTCAAGCGGCGGTTTATCTCCAAGATAAAATGGAATTCTCAAAAGTGGTTATCAATGCCGGAGCGCGGTTCGATTATTTCGATTCCGAAGGCCGCGTACCAATCAACACCGGTGATCCAAACGGCGCCCTAGCAAACCCGGGTCTCCCCAGGGATCAGCAACTGGACCGGGCGTTAAAAGATGCTGAAATACAGACCCAACTTTCTCCACGCCTCGGTTTAGCCTACCAGGTAACCCAGGAAGGTATCGTTCATTTTTCTTATGGCCATTTTTTCCAAATCCCGCCACTAACCAATCTTTATACCAATCCCAAATTCCAAATATTACCTGGCAATATCTCATCGGCATTTATTGGAAATGCAGATCTAAAGGCACAAAGAACAATTACTTACGAATTAGCTTATTCTGATCTTGTAAGCGAAAACATTGCCGCAGAAGTCACTGTTTTTTATCGTGACATCTATGACTTGTTAGGATTGGAAATCCTGGAAACCGATAACGATCAACTGTATGCTCGCTTTACCAATGTTGATTACGGCAACGTGAAAGGGGCGATTTTTTCCCTGGATTTAGAAACGGGAAACTTTACAGCCACCCTCGATTATACCTTTCAACTCGCGGATGGAAATGCCTCGGATCCCGGCCAAACGTTTGTGAGAGCACAAGCAGGGCAAGAGCCAAACCTGGAAGCCATACGATTGGATTGGGATCAGCGCCATACCGTAGTTTCTACAGTCAATTACAACTCGGATACATTTGACGGAAGTATTATCGCCAGTTACGGCAGCGGCGATCCATTTGATTATGTGCCCCTGCCGGCGCCGGGAAGACCGACGTTAACAGAAACTGAGAATAATGGCCAAAGGCCCGGAAATTTCAATATTGATATGAATTTAGGGTATAAATTTGCTACCATCTCCGGCATCGATATGCGGCTATATTTCCAGGCTTACAATCTTTTGGATACTCGCAACCCGGCATTTGTTTTTTCGGATTCCGGAAGCCCCACATCAACCGGTTTGCTTGAGAGAAGAAGATTATCCCTTCAGAATGCAACCTTTACCACTCCGGAAGAGATTGTTTTTGATGGCACTTCATTAGTGGCGCCCAGGCAATACCGTTTGGGGCTAGGATTTAGATTCTAATAAATTAATTGATACGGTAGCTAAGATTCTCTCTAAAATTCAATTAAATAGAAACGTCAAGTTAGAAATCATGGGGAGATTTGTTGATATGTATAATCATAAAACTTACTTAAGATTTATCATGAGTTTTCTCCTGGGCCTTAGTTGTATAGGAGCAGCGCTTGCCCAGGGAGAAGTTCCCATTCCTGCCAATGAGCCGTTCGGAGATCCCGATTGGGATTTTGAAGGGCGCATGAATGGCAACCGGGTGTTCGAAGTCTTCCGAAATCATGGGGAGATTGGCTTCTGGTCTCCTGCCCGGCAAAATCTCGATGCGTCTGATTGGCCTGCCGGTGGTGATCCCAATCCGTACCTCGATGGCATCGCTATTGTCGTTGGTGGTTCGGTTGTCGATACGCTGGGAAACCGCGTTCACATGGTAACTGCCAATTATCGTGAAGAAATCGATAGAAGCCCGGACCTAGAAACAATTTGGGGTTGGCAACCTATTCCGGGGTATCTGAACTTTAATCGAATTAACGCGGTCGGTGCTCGCGAGCCGATCCCGGCAGCAAGCAATGACCCTACTTCCTGGCCGCCGGATGGTTGGCCGGACCAACCGGATTATTTTGACGCCCAGGGTAATGTGGAATGGAACGGGCGTTTTGGCCGCGGGCAATTTAACGCCCAATTAGAAGCCTACTACATTATGGATGACGCCCTGGACAAAGAATTCGGTTATGTTCCCGTCACCAGCGAGCCAGAAAGAGGCGGTTTGGGATTACGGGCCAACGTGCGGTTATACCAGTGGGTGCATCCCCTGGCCCAGGATGTAATTTTTGCCGAATTCGGAATCAGTAATCTTAGTTTCGATAAAGATATCGACAGCACCGCATTTGGGTGGTGGCTGGATAACGGCATCGGTGGAGACACATTTGATGACGATAACGGTTTGTTTGCCCGCGCCGAAGATGAATCCGGTAGAAAACTGGACTTAGCCATCACCTTTGCACCGGAAGGGGCCGTTGATGTCAGCGGTGTACCAACCGGGCTTGCCGGCTACGGATTTCTAGAATCCCCCGGAATTCCATTTGACCTGATCGATAATGACGATGATGGATTGCGAGATGAACGGCGAGATAACGACGCCGGTAATTTTATAGAAAGTGGCGGAGTTGATGATCCCGCTAAGTTCGAATCCTTTTACGGTCGCCAACCCGGCCCCCACTGGGAAGGAGACGAAGACCAGGATTGGCAGCCTTTCCAGGATGGAAACGGCAATGGTGTATTTGATTTTGGAGAGGCGATAAATGATGATGTTGGCACCGATGGCGTCGGCCCGGGAGATTTGAACTATATTGCCCCCGATCTTGACGGCACGGAAGCGAACATGCAGCCGGACCAGGGAGAGCCAAACTTTGGACGCACCGATAATGATGAATCCGACCAATTAGGGATGACGCACTTTCGGATGATCCCGGTGCCGCCACACCCCAATCCCCAGCCCAACGCTTTTCAACCGCAATGGTTTTCCGATGATGAATTTTGGTGGACTGAGCGCCTGGCAAACGACTCAATCTTTGCCACTCCGGCAGTCAGCGAAAACCTGATTCTCATTTTTGCCAGCGGAACATTCCCCCTGGAAACAAGACGAACCGAGCGTTTTTCCCTGGTGCTGGCACGCTCACCCGGCAGTGAAAGCGATCTTACCCAAATGATTCGGTTAAAGGAAACGGTACAGTCAATATTCAATACCGATTATCAATTTAGCCAGCCGCCGCTTAAACCTGCCCTTACAGCAGTTGCCGGGGATGGACAAGTAAGCTTGTTCTGGGATAAGCTGGCGGAAGAATCCACAGATCCCTTCCTGGGGCAAAACGTGAAAGACTTTTCCGGGTATCGAATTTATAAATCAACAGATCCGTTATTCCAGGAAGTAACGCTGATAACCGATGAGTTCGGTACGCCAATTCTTAAAAAACCATTGGAAATATTCGACTTGGAAGATGGGTTTTCCGGCGCCCACCCAATTTTAGTCGCCGGCGCCCCTTATAATATGGGCAGGGAAAGCGGCCTTCAACATAAATTTGTTGATACTGATGTTATCAATGGTGTTACCTATTATTATGCCGTTACCGCCTTTGATACCGGTTCGGTAGACCTGGGATTGAGTCCCACAGAAAACACCTCTATTATTGAAGTGGATAACCTGGGTCAGCCGCTGTTTACGGATCGCAATACTGTAATTGTAACGCCGGGTGTGACGGCAGCCGGGTACCAGCCCGCCACTGTCGAAGGAAGCCTGGAGCAGGTTACGGAAGGCGTTGGAACAGGGCGCATTACAGAAGCGGAAATTGCAAATCCCAGTGAAGTTGTTGAAGGAGACCGATACCAGGTAACATTCCAATCGGAACAACCGGATTTTAGAGTAAGATCAATAAATACAACAGCTTATTCAGTTACTAAATTTTCCAATGGTGAAACAATACCATTAATTGAAGATGTGCCCTGGGAAGCGGATGAAGAAGGAAAGTTGACCACCGACCTGTTCGACGCCGTTATCTTAACCATTCAAAATGACAGCACCAGCTTAGATCCGGATGGTTCCGGATGGGTAACGGGTGATGGCGAAGTTGCCAATACTTTGAAAGGCTGGACAGTTACAATAGAACCGGATACCTTTTCCACCAACATCATTCCGCACTCCGACATCGAACTCCGGTTTGTCGATACAACCGTCGTTGCGCCCCGTGGTAGAGGCTCCAGCACCAGGAAATTTCTGGCAGACCTGGAAGTAAACTTCACTGCGGTTGCGGCAGATAGTGAAGATGTTTTTGTCTCCGTTGTCGATGCCGATAGCTCCGACGCGTTTGAGTTCGAAAACGATGAAATTTCCATTTGGGAAAGGCGGCGGCGACCCACTGGCGGCGCTCCCAGGAATACCGTTTATTGGATTGTTAAATTTCGTCCGGCCCCGGGAGAAACCCCTGGTACGTTAGGCCCGGGAGATGTTGTGAAGATTAAAACCAATAAAGAATTTGTTACCGGCGATTTTTTTGAATTTACCACCAGGGAAGCCTTTGTCGACCAGGTAGAAGCAGAAAATGTTCTGGAAGAAAATCAAGTCGCTGTCGTTCCCAATCCCTTTATCTTCACAAGTCCTTTAGATCCGGCAGACCCCCGAAGAGTCGGTCAGCAAAGCCGCTTAATGTTTATCCACGTGCCTGCCCGTTGTACCATTCGAATTTTTACCCTCAGCGGAAAGCTGGTTGATACAATCGATGTCAACAACAGCGTGGATGATGGCTCTGTGTTTTGGGATTTGCGCAGCAACGAGAATCTGAAAATAGCGCCCGGTATTTATATCTTCCATTTAAAAGACGCAGAGACCGGCAAAGAGCAGCTTGGAAGATTTGTCATCATTCGCTAGAAGATGATTTTAGGTCTTTTTTGGCAGGGCTTTAAGGATATAAATCCGATTAGCCCTGTCAAAAATAAACTTGAATAGATACGATAAAAAAGCCAATTGGATAAAAAAGGGGTTTAAGATGAATGTATTCAGCAGATTAAAGGTGGTTGCATCACTGCTTTGGGCCGTATGCGTTTTCGCATGTTTGCCGTATCAACTGGCTGCTCAAGAACCACTTAAAAACGGAACGACGGCAGCCTCATTTCTGGAACTTGCCGTAGACACCCGGGGCGTTGCGTTGGGCGATGCCTATGTCGCAACTGCCGAGGGACCGGCTGGCGTTTGGTGGAATCCCGGCGGTTTGGGAATGATGACGGATATTGAAGTTTCCTTTATGCAAATGAACTACGTCGCTGACATCGACATGCAAAACCTTGCCCTGGCCATCCCAATTCCCGGCGCCGTTAGCCTGGGAGTAATGATCACCAACTTAGGAGTGCCGGAAGATAAAATTCGCACGGTTGAAGACCCGGAAGGATTATCCGGGGAAAGTTTTGATGCTAGCAGCGTTGCCCTGGGGTTTTACGTGGCAAGAAAATTTACCGAACGTTTTAGCATCGGATTGGGCGGTAAATTCATTAACGAAAAGCTGCACCAGGAAACGGCCAACGCATTTGCCCTGGATTTTGGCGTGTTAATTCGAACGAATTTTCTCAATAACACCACATTGGGAATGAGCATTACTAATTTTGGCTCAAAGTTAAGATTTACCGGGGAGGATTTATTCCGCCAAATTGCCGATCGTGATGATATTGCCGGAACTAATCAAAACCTTCCCGCTAATTTTGAAACCGACTCCTGGCCCTTGCCAATCACTTTTCGCTTGGGGGTTGCAACCAGTATTTTTGAAAGGGGAGGGCAAAAGCTGCGGGTATCCATAGACGCGCTTCACCCCAATAACACTTCGGAATACGTCAATGTCGGTGGAGAATATACGACCCGGGTTGGCCGGCTGGGACAATTTGCTCTCAGGGGCGGTTATAATACCGCTTTTCAAGATGACAGCCAGCAGGGATTAACGCTGGGCAGCGGTATAGATATTTTTGTTAATCCCAATTTTTCCCTGGGTATCGATTATGCCTACGCTGACTATGAATTTTTTGGTGACATTCATCGATATTCCGTTAGCTTTAAATTCTAAACTTCAGCGCCGATAAACTTTTCATATAAAAAAGTATCAAGGTAGCTTAATGAAAAGAACAGCAATACAATATCTTCTTATCGTAATGCTCGGTGCGATTCTGTCCTGTGAAAAACAGGATAGCCAACCCGTTGAATGGCTGGCTAAAGTGGGAAATCGAACGATTACACCACAAGATTTTCGGGAAAGATCCGAGTTCACCGTGCGTCCGGACTATTGCAAGGGCAAAACTTCTAACGATAAAGGCATCATTCTGAATACCCTTATCGGCGAAAAACTGTTAGCACTGGAAGGAGAGAAGGATACCCTGTTAACCAATAGCAAATACATTCGGAATTACGTGCAAGGTGTAAAAGAGCAAACGATGAGAGCCGTGCTATTGGATACGGAACTGGAAGATGCGTTAAATGTAACCGCTGCAGAAAAAACCGAAGCCTTCAAACAAGCAACTAAAAAACTTCACATTTCCTACCTTTTTAGCCGCTCGCAAACCGAAATCGATGCCTGGAAGAATGAATTTGATCGTACCGGGGATTTTGAGAGCCTGGAAAAAAAGATCAATGATGGAAAATCGCCACATTTGAAAGAAGTTGTTTGGGGTGAAAATTTACCATCGTTGGAAGCCGCTCTTTATACTGAAGGGGTTACGGTAGGATCTGTGGTTGGCCCGGTTGAAACCAAAGTGGGCTACTACCTGGCGAAAGTAAATGACATGCGCCACGAAGTTATTCTCGGCCAGGGATCGACAGATACAAAACTCCGAAAGGTTGAAACTGTTTTAAAAGAAAGAAAATGGCATCGAGCCTCTGCCGGATATGTCTATAACCTTATGAAAAACAAAGACATCCAGCTTGATCAAAAAGGATTTGATCTATTGTTGGCATATTACAAACCGGCCCGTGCTGTCCCGGATACCAGGGAGGAATACCTTAAAATAGATCAGGAAGAGTTGGCCAAAGCCAGGCGTAAAGCTCAACATGATTTACGGAACAATTTAGACCAACCCTTGCTAACGGTTGATAACACCCCCTGGTCAATTGGCGAATTTATAGATTACACCCAACGCCGCCCATTGATGTTTCGCGCTAAAAAAATACGAGAGCAGGAATTTCCCCACTATCTAAAGTTGGCGATCAAAGATTTGATCCGGGATAAATACCTGACCGAAAAAGCCTACAAGAAAAATTTGGATCAACATCCTAAAGTGGTGCTCGAAGAACACCGGTGGAAAGACCACATGCTGGCAATTGGGGCGCGCAATTATTTGCTCAAACAATTGGGATTTACAGGGAAAATTAAAGAGAACTCTTTTGATGTTGTCAACATGCTTCGCCCCCAATTAAACCTTATTGCCGGAAAACATTCCATTGAAATTAACCCGGAATTGTTTAAGGCTGTTCAGTTAACCGGTATTCCCTGGATGGCGCTGCGGCAAGGTATGCCGTTTCAACAGGTTGTACCGCCGCTCCCGGTTATCACCAACGATGAGCGGCCTGATTATCTAACTTATTTTAGTGAACTGGCAGCAAAACAATAATGAAAAAATCGCCCTCTAACAAAAATCATTTGAGCGAAAAAGAAAGCCGGCCCCACCCTGCTGCGGGTAAGCTGCCCGCGGCAAACAAACGAACCTTCACCCTCCTGATGCTTGCAATTCCTTTCATCTTTCTACTAACTGTCGAGGGGGCTGTCTCTTATACACATCTGACGCTGCCGACGAGCTTCGTGGTGTAGATG